>JANLQZ010000224.1:0-2609 GCA_031368125.1 Betaproteobacteria bacterium | reverse complement strand
AACGCCTTCGTCTGCCTCGACCGGGCCGGGGCGGCCGACGCAGCGCGGGAAAGCCAGCAGCGCTGGACCCGGGGCGAGCCGCGCGGGCCGCTGGACGGCGTGCCGGTATCGATCAAGGACCTGATCCTGACCAAGGGGCTGCCGACCCTGCGCGGCAGCTTCACGATCGACGCGGGCACGGTCTGGGACGTGGACGCGCCCGCCACGGCGAGGCTGCGCGAGGCGGGCGCGGTGATTCTGGGCAAGACCACCACGCCCGAGTTCGGCTGCAAAGGCGAGACCAACTCGCCGCGCAGCGGTATCACCCGCAATCCCTGGAACCCGCACAAGACCGCCGGTGGATCGTCGGGTGGCGCGGCGGCAGCGGTGGCCAGCGGCATGGGGCCGATAGCGATTGGCACCGACGGCGCTGGCTCGGTGCGCATTCCGGCCGCGTTTTGCGGATGTTTCGGGCTCAAGCCGAGTTTCGGGCGTGTTCCCGCCTACCCGCTTTCCCCATTCGGCTCGGTGGCCCACCTCGGGCCACTCACGCTGGACGTGCGCGACGCCGCGGCCGCGATGAACGTGCTCAAGCGCCCCGATGCACGCGACTGGACATCGCTGCCATTCGACGCCAGCGACTACAGCGCCGGGCTCGAAGACGGCCTGCGCGGCCTGCGCGTCGCTTACTCGCCGACGCTGGGTTACGCCAACAACGTGGACCCGGAAGTGGCGGCGGCCGTCGATGCCGCAGTGCGCACGATGGAAACGCTCGGCGCCCAGGTCGAACTGCGCGACCCCGGCTTCGAAGATCCGCTGGAGATCTGCACCAGCCTGTGGTTCGTCGGCACGTGGACGGTGTGGAACACGCTGACGCCGGCCCAGCAGGCCGTGACCGACCCCGACTTCCGCGCCCAGGCGGCCCTGGGTGCGCGCTTCACCGCGTTGGAGGTGCAGAACCTGTTCCTGCGTCGCGGCGGGCTCGGCTCGCAGATGCGGCAATTCATGCAGCACTACGACCTGGTCGTTACGCCGGCGGTGGCGGTGCCGGCGTTCGACGCTCTGGCGGCAGGGCATGGCCCGATGGATCCGCAGGCGATGCTGGGCTGGACGCCGTTCAGCTACCCGTTCAACCTGACCCAGCAACCGGCCTGCACGATCGCCTGCGGATTGACCAGCGAACACCTGCCGATCGGCCTGCAACTGGTGGGGCCGATGTTCGGCGACGCGCTGGTATTGCGGGCAGCGCGCGCACTGGAACAGGTGCTGCCGCGCGCCCGCCCCGCATCCAGATAATCCGCACCAGGAACACACCCCCATGAGCTTTCTTGCGCTCGATATCGGCAACACACGACTCAAGTGGGCCCAGTACGAAGCGGCGCGTCCCGGCGCGCAATTGCTGGCCCACGGTGCCGAGTTCCTCGAGAACATCGACAAACTGGCCGACGGGCCCTGGGCCACGCTGGCGCCGCCCAGCGCCATGCTCGGCTGCGTCGTCGCTGGCGACGCAGTCAAGCGGCGCGTAGAGGAACAAATGGAGTTGTGGGACGTCCCGGCCCAGTGGGTGGTGGCAAACGAGGCGGAAGCCGGCTTGAGCAACGGCTACGACTTCCCGACCCGCCTCGGCGCCGACCGCTGGGTGGCGATGATCGGCGCCTGGCACCGGATGTTGTCACAGGGAGCCCCCCGGCCGACCGTCGTCGCGATGGTGGGCACCGCCGTGACGGTCGAGGCCATCGACGCGAGCGGCCGCTTCCTCGGCGGACTGATCCTGCCCGGACACGGCATCATGCTGCGGGCGCTGGAATCCGGCACCGCCGGACTGCATGTGCCCACTGGCGAAGTGCGTGATTTCCCCACCAACACCAGCGATGCGCTGACCAGCGGCGGCACCTATGCCATTGCCGGCGCGATGGAGCGCATGGTGCACCACCTGCGCAGCCACGCCGGCGCCGAGCCCAACTGCTTCATGACCGGCGGCGCGGGCTGGAAGATGGCTCCGAGCCTGTCGGTGCCATTCGAACTGGTCGACAACCTGATATTCGACGGCCTGCTCGAGATGGCCAGGGCGCGCTTCGCGCCGCTGCGGACCTGAGCGCGCCGCGGGGTTGCGGCGCTCAGGCCCGCGCCAGGCCGTCGACGGCCTGGAACATGGCCTGGCAGGCCTGGCTGATGATCTGGCCCCGCCAGACATCGGTGTCGACGTAAAACGCGTCCATCATCTGCTGGCGGATGGCGACAGCCTGCGCAGGGCTCGCCTCGGGATGGTTGTGCAACCAATGCTCGGCGCGCAGGGCCTCGATCATCTGGGGCAGTGGCAAGGTGCCGTACTCCATCGCAATCGCGGTGTACTCGGCTTGCGGACACTCTTCGTAGACCGAGCTCCAGAGCAGCCCGGTCAGGGCGGCCGAGGTGGAAGAGCCATCGTAGAACGACGTAATCGGCGTGGCGCCGCCGCCCGACCACCAGTGGCGCGCCCGGCGCAGCGCGTCGGGGTCGTCCTTGCAGGCAAAGATGCGCTCGCCCAGTCCGCTCGGGCCCAGGCCGGTGTGCAGGTCGATCCAGCCGATCCGCTTTGCGTGGCGTGCGTGCTGGCGCAACACCGTGCGCAGGGTCAGGTTGCTCCAGGT
>JANLQZ010000204.1:0-2418 GCA_031368125.1 Betaproteobacteria bacterium | reverse complement strand
GCGTCGAGCAGGTTGGCGGTGCCCATGACGTTGGTGGAGAAGGTCTCCAGCGGCTCGCGGTAACCGGTACGCACCAGCGCCTGGGCCGCCAGATGCAGCACGATCTCGGGGCTGGCGTGCCGCACCAGTGCGGCCAGTGCGACCGGGTCGCGGACATCACACCGGTGGTGCTCCAGCAGTTCCGACACCTGTGCCAATTCGAACAGGTTGGGATCGGTGGCCGGCGCCAGTGCCGCGCCGACGACGCGCGCGCCCATGCGGTGCAGCCAGATCGCGAGCCAGGCGCCCTTGAAGCCGGTGTGCCCGGTCAGCAATACCCGTTTGCCACGCCAGAATGCCGGGTCCGGGCGCATCACCACACCTTCCACGGCGCGCGACCCGACGACCACAGATCCTCCAGCAGGTTCTTCTCGCGCAGCGTATCCATCGGCTGCCAGAAACCGGCATGTTCGAATGCCATCAGCTGCCCGTCGGCAGCAAGCCCCGACATCGGCCCCACTTCCCATGCGGTGCTGTCGTCGGTGATGCGTTCCAGGCAGCGCGGCGACAGGACAAAGAAGCCGCCGTTGATCAGGCCTCCGTCACCACGCGGTTTCTCGGTGAAGCCGCGGACCGATTCGCCCGCCATTTGCAGCGCCCCATAACGCCCGGGCGGCTGCACCGCGGTGATCGTCGCCAGCTTGCCGTGGCTGCGGTGGAACCGGATCGACGCGGCGATGTCGAGATCGGACACGCCGTCGCCGTAGGTGAAGCAGAACGACTGCTCGTCGCGCACGTAGTCCGCCACCCGCTTGAGCCGGCCACCGGTCATGGTGTCGTCGCCGGTATCGACCAGCGTGACACGCCACGGTTCGGCATGTTTGTGGTGCACCTCCATGCGGTTGTTGGCCATGCAGAAGGTGACATCCGACATGTGCAGGAAATAGTTGGCGAAGTATTCCTTGATGATGTAGCCCTTGTAGCCGCAACAGATGACGAATTCATTCACGTCGTGCGCCGAGTACATCTTCATGATGTGCCACAGGATCGGCTTGCCGCCGACCTCTACCATCGGTTTGGGCCGAAGGTGTGTCTCCTCCGAAATGCGGGTGCCCAGGCCGCCGGCGAGTATGACCGCCTTCATGGCCGCGCCTTTGCGGCAGCCGGCACCGTCAGCGCAGAGGCATCCTGGCCGGCGCAAAACCGTTCCCACATCGTGCGGTAGGCGGTTTCCACGCCCCGGGCGAAGCCCCGGCCGTCCATCAATGCCGAGCCCAGCATACGCGCGCGCATTCCGGCGCGTAATGCGGTCAGGCCGGCCATGTCCGAGGCAAAGGCGCAGGCTTTTTCGATGTATTCCTGTTCACTGCTGGCCACCCACTCGGGCAAGCCGATGTTGCTGACAAAGCTGGTGCCGATGCGGCCCAGCGGCGGGCGGCCGGCCAGCGTGAGCACCGGCACCCCCATCCACAAGGCGTCCACGAGCATCGTTCCGCCGCTGTGCGGGAAGCAGTCGAGCAGGATGTCGAAGTCGTGCAGCCCCTTGAATATGTTGCTGCTGTTGCGCATCACCACACGGTCCGGCCCAAGCCCGTGGCGCGCCATCAGGCGCGCGAAATGCTGCCGGTTCAGCGGATCGGCGAAATGGCGGAAATCGAGCACCAGCCGGGCGTTCGGCATCCTGCGCAAGATCTCGCCCCAGACCCGGAACGTGTGGTGGTTGAGCCGCTCGGTGCGCCCCGAGTACGCGAACGTCACATAACCGTTCCCGAGACATGGCGGCGGGGCCGGTGCGTCGGTGTCGACCATGGCCTGAAAGGGCACAAAACAATGCGGCAGGCGGACGATCTTTTCACGCGCCAGCGTCTGGGGCGGTGCGATATACGGGTCGAACAACACATAATCGACCGCCTTCAACCCGGTGGTCCATGCCGCGCCGAGCCAGGTCACCTGCAGCGGCGCCGGTTTTTGCGCGAACACACCGAGCCGGTCGTCGCGCATGTGGTTGCAGCCGTCGACCAGGATGTCGATCCGGTCGCGCCGCACCAGCTCTGCCACCGCGTCGTCGGAGCAATCCCGGATATCGCGCCAATGGTCGAAAACAGTCTGGAATTTCGCCGTGAAATCGTCTTCGACCTTCACGTTCGCGTAGGCAAAGATCTCGACCACGTCGTGGTCGTGGTTGGCAAAAAACGGCAGGAAGTAGAAGCGCGAGGTGTGGCGCCTGAAATCCGGCGACACGTAACCGATACGCAAGCGGCGCCCCGGCGTGCGGTCATGGCCCGAAAAATCGCCTTGCGGCTCGGCGAAGCGGTTGCCCCAGCGAACGAACTCGGCGAATATGTCCGCCACCGGCAGGTCGGGATGGTAGGAAAAGGCGTACAGGCGCTTTTCCCACAACACGGCGTCTTCGGGCAGGATCGCCAGCGCCGCGTCGGA
>JANLQZ010000159.1:0-4706 GCA_031368125.1 Betaproteobacteria bacterium | reverse complement strand
GCAGCGCGCCCTGGCGCTCAACCCGAACGACGACCTGATCGTGGTCCAGCATGGCGAGGTCCTGACCTGGCTTGGTGAACCGGAGAGTGGAATCGAGTGGATCCGCAAGGCGATGCGCCTGAACCCCTACCACCCGGAGCGTTTCTGGTTCCACCTCGCGCGCGCGCAGTTTGCCGCACGGCATTATGCGGACGCGATCGAATCGCTTGGGCACATCACGTCTCCAGACGCGATGCATTGCGCCCTGATCGCTGCCTGCAACGCCCAGCTCGGCAATACCGCGCATGCGGCGGTGCACGCGGCGGAAGTGCTCAAGCGTTTGCCCGGCTTCACGATCCGCGAGCACTGCCTGCCGATCCTGCACTACCGCCGCGAAGCCGACCTGGCGCACCACGTCGAATCCCTGCGCAAGGCCGGATTGCCCGAATGACCGGCGCCAAAATCAGGCCGACTGCACGGCCGGCTTGACGTTGGCGTTCAGGTGAAAAACGTTGTCGGGGTCGTACTCGGCCTTGACGCGCGCAAGGCGACGGTACTTGTCTTCACCGTAGGAGGCGCGCACGCGGTCCTCGTCGGCTTCCACCATGAAGTTCACGTAGCCACCCGACCCAGTCGCATGCGGCCGCATCGCATCCCAGAAGTCGCGCGCCCAGCTTCGATCGGCTTCGTACAGTTCGCGATTGGGGGCGGCCGCTTCGATGTTGAACACATAACCGGCCGAGCGGCTGCCGCCGAAGGCCGTATCCGCGTCGCGCGCCGTGCGGTAGGCGCCGGCCAACGTGAAGGTGGGGCAGAACGACAACGGGCTGTTCTTCTTCGGCACGTGCTCGCCGATGACCGCGATGGCGGCGTCGGACAACTCATCGAGATAAAGCGCCTTCTCGTACCCGAAGGTTCCCCACACGGCGCTGTCGTTGAACAACTGCTGCAGCGCCACGAACGGAATCGGTGTCACGAGCTCGAACAGGGGCGTCACTGCCTGGCGCAGCGGCGCCACGATCGCGCGGTGCGCCTCCTCCGATCCAAAACCCGCCACCAGCACCGCGTGCCCGGCGAGGAACCGGTACTGCTCGGGAACGAAGGGCGCGGGCGGCGCACTCAGGCCGATGGCCAGGAAGGCCGTGCTGTCGACAGGAAGCGTCTTGATGAAATCACGCGCCAAGCGCAGGGCCTGAGGCCCTTTGTCCAGACCGAAGAAGAACAGTCCCAGGCCAGCCCCTGCGGTAGCGCGGCACCTGCCTTAATGCCTAATATCGACCATAATAAGGTACTAAATTTGGCATTCATGAAAGGCACGGCATGGAACAGGTTCTCGCTTCCCGCTCGGTGAGCATCACCGAACTTAAACGCAGCCCCAGCGCCGTTTTCGAACAGGCCGGCTCCGAACCCGTGGCGGTGCTCAACCACAACCGGCCGGCCGCCTACCTGCTGTCGCCTCAAGTCTATGAAGCCATGCTGGAACGGCTAAATGCCGACCTGCGGCAGGCAATTCAGGAGGGCATCGTCAGCGGCCTGGCTATTCCGGCCAACCAAGTGTTCGCTGAACTGAACGCCCGTTATGCCGACTCGGCCAGTAAAACCGCCGCCAAGCCCCGCGGCAAGCGCCGGGTTTGATGGTAGCGGTCACCTTCTCGCCGAAGTCTCGGCAAGACCTCCTGGACATTGGCGACTACATCGCCAAAAACAGCCGCGCCAATGCTCGGCGTTTTGTCGGCAAGTTGATGGACCAGTGCAGGCACATCGGCACTGCCCCGTTGGGCTACGCAGGCCGCGAGGACCTGGCTCCCGGCTTGCGAATGGCAGCGTTAGGCCGCTACGTGGTTTTCTTCCGCGTGATGGATGGCGCAGTGCGAATCGAAAGGGTTTTGCATGGCGCCCGCAATCTGCCTACGGTGCTCGAATCCGATCAGGAATCTATTTGAACCTCCAGCAGGCACCTGCGGTGGCTCAAGTCCTTGCTCGCAATGCCGCTACGGCAACGCGACCGGGGTTGCCTCGAAGACCTGCATCGAAGGCCTCTGCGCAGCCATGGCACCCACCGTCTTGACGAAGACCTGCGATGCCGGCACCTGAAAGTGTTGCCACAACGCCGCCCTGTCGTCCCATTCTTCAACAAAAACCAGAACGTTGCGGTTCTCGGCATCCAGATTCACGGAGTGCGAGACGCAGCCAGGCTCCAGCCGCGACCGGTTTACATGTTCAATACTGACCGCGATCGCTTGGTCGAGCATGCCCTCGCGTACCTGCACCTTGCCCAAAACAATGATCACCCCGTGGCCTCCTGATCGAAATCAGCGCATCGACAGTCGAACCAATATCGCAGTGAATTGACTCACACTGCAGCAATACAAAGGGAGGCAGTCATTGCACGCGGCCCGACTGGTTCCCTGCCCATGCTTGCTACTGTACCCGATCGATTGCTGAAAAAATAGGCACTCTTGCGCATCGGAATGCCTCAGTTCCAGCAGCAGTCGGAAGGACCGTTTTCACTGCAAGTCGGGTCGCCATTCGCAACCATCGAAATCAACGTGCGGGATATGCAAATTTTGGGCGAGGCGCCTGCAGTCTTGTCAGCTTCGGCAACTTCGCCGCGCGCAACGGGGAGCCGTTCCGGAATCCGGCGGCACGCGCCGTCCATGCATCTACCGTCGGAATGGCGCCGGCGCGGCGACCGGCCGCCACCTTCAGCTTGAAAGCGCCCGCTCCTGCTCCATATAAGCTTTCTGTTTCCTGCCAGATTGCCCATCCATGCCGATCGCCCCGTTTTTCCTTGTCTCCTTGATCCTGCATGCCTGGGTCGGCTGGCGCATCGGCCCGGCGTTGGCGGCCTACCCGCCGGGTGCTGCCGTGTTTTGGGTGGCCCTGGTCGCGTCGGCCCTGCTCATGCCCATGGGTTTCATGGCGCGGCGTCTGGCCAGAGGGCCGCTGTCGGTCGTGCTGACCTGGGCCGGCCTGTTGTTCATGGGCCTGTTCTCGACGCTGTTCGTTCTCACCGTGTTGCGCGATGCGCTGCTGGTGCTGGCCTGGGGCGTGGTGGTGGTTGCAGGTTTTGCCGATGTGCAACTTGGCTCGCTGGACACGCTGCAGACCTGGAGCGCCATGGCCGTCCCGGTGCTTGGCCTGGCCGCCACGTCGTGGGGCTTCTGGAACGCACGGCGCACCGCGTCGGTGGTGCGGGTCGATGTTCCGATCGCCGGCCTGCCGGCCGCGCTGCATGGCTTTACGGTGGCGCAGATTTCTGACATCCACGTCGGGCCAACGATCCGGCACGGCTACTTGCAGCGCATCGTGGCCCGGGTCAACGCGCTCGGCGCGGACATGGTCGCCATCACCGGCGACCTGGTGGATGGCCGCGTGGATGAACTGCGCCGGCATGTTGCTCCTTTGTCCGGCCTCACTTCCAGACACGGCACGTTCTTTGTCACCGGCAACCACGAGTACTACTCCGGCGCCCACGCGTGGATCGACGAGCTGCGCAGCCTGGGAGTCCAGGTGCTGATGAACGAGCACCGGGTGCTGCGGCACGACAGCGGCCACATGCCGCCGAACGGCGCCATCGGTCGCGCCACCGAGATGCTGGTGGTCGCGGGTGTTGCCGACTGCAGCGCCCACCATTTCGACGAAACCCATCGCAGCGACCCGGCGGCCGCGATGGCGGGCGCGCCCGCCGGGGCCAGGATGCGCCTGCTGCTGGCGCACCAGCCACGCAGCGCGCAGGCGGCATCGGACGCCGGCTTCCATCTCCAGTTGTCCGGCCACACGCACGGCGGCCAGTTCTGGCCATGGATGTTTTTCGTCAAGTACCAGCAGCCATTTACGGCCGGCCTCAACCGGCTCAAAAGCCTGTGGGTGTACACCAACCGGGGCACCGGCTACTGGGGCCCGCCGAAGCGTTTTGGCGTGTCCTCCGAGATCACGCACCTGCGCCTGGTCATGGCGTAGGCGCCGGAGGGACGCGCGACGTCCCGACCATTCTGTGGCGGCGCCGGCAGCCGATCGTCACGAACTCGGCCAATATCTCAGGCTGACGCAGCTTGAGGAATCTCGCCACCGACTTGTTCCAAAGTAGCTTTGCCAGATAGCCCTTGGCCAGCACCAGATCGAGAATATCCTGCCGGTAGGCCCGCTCTAAAGGCGGCAAGTGTCCAGTGCTCGGCGCTGCCGACCATCTGGCAAAGCGTATGTTCTACAGTGTTCTCGGCGCCCAATTGCCTGACAGGCTGTACTCGAGGCAACGTTCGAGGTCGAATGCCTGCCACAAGACATCCATCATGGGCCGCACCAGTGTGTCAGCCTGCTCAGCGGTCTCGAACCCTTCAATGGCATCAACCCACGTATCCGGCAGCACCAGCGAATCGCGGTCGGAATCCGCAACGTTTCTTCCCCACGGATCGTTGGTGCGCCCAACACCAAGTTTGAAGCCGGTGACATTCACCATCGCGCATCGCAGTACCCCGGGCCCGGTACAGCCGAGCACATTGCTCGCGGCCAGAAACTTGACGACCGCGTCGCGGTAGAACGCAGTGACCGTCGACGATGGAATGATCTGATTCTGGGAAGCCAGCGCCGCTCCGGTCCGCAAAGCGACTATGGCGCCATTCCGGTAGACCTGGATATACGCGACGGCCACGTCGCCCTCTTTCACCGCTGGATAGACAACCAGCCCGTCGATGTTCATCGTCCTGCTGACAGAATGCCAGTCGTTG
>JANLQZ010000012.1:0-2394 GCA_031368125.1 Betaproteobacteria bacterium | reverse complement strand
TGAGTGCGAAGAAGAACGCGCCACGCTGGATCAAACAACTCAAGGCCATCGGCCGCTGGCCGGCGCCAAAACCGGCCGCCGCCGGCACTTGATTCACCGCTGAATTCGAGGGGTCGGGCCCAGCGGTTGTTGATATCCCGCGATACTGCGGCAGGCATTCTCACGCCTGGGTGGTCAGGGGCATTCACGTTAACGCGAAATGGACTACCTTGGCACACTCTTGGTAGTTGGCCTAACACACCATCGCCGAAACGTCATTTTGCTGTAATTTGCATCTTTTCACCTTTGTGTCATTCCCTAACTTTAGGGACAAGCGAGCGCGTCCGCTGCAAGGGCTAGTTCGGCGGCATACACGCCAACCGCGAAGTTAGTCCGCTTTTATGCCAGCGTCTCGAATGACCTTAGCCCAACGCTCGACGTCGACACTAATGAAGTTCTCCGTGTCGCTCACGCTCATGGCAACCGGTTGGAAGCCCAACTCGATGATTCGGGCTCTCATTTCAGGCGTACCGGTGATCCTTGCCACTTCGGCGTTGATCTTTGAAACAATATCCCTTGGGGTGCCGGATGGAACCATCAGTCCGTTCCAGCTAGTGACTTCGATCCCGGGAATCCCCGCCTCCGAGGTCGTCGGGACATCGGGCAACAGCGGGTATCGTTTGTCAGTCGTCACCGCGAGGGCTCGAAGCTTTCCGGATTTCACGTGCGGCAGGCATTCTGGCAGGAGAGCAAAAATTACGTCGATCTGGCCCCCGAGCAGATCGGTCATGGCAGGGGCGCCGCCCTTATACGGTACGTGCTGAATCTTCGCGCCAGTAGCACTCTTGAATAATTCGAGTGTGAGGTGTGCCGCCGTACCATTACCCCCGGAACCCGCGTTCAGATTTCGCCCCTTCGAGGTGGCGACCAGATCTTGTAGAGATCGGATGGACGAATTGGCGTTCACGACTGGCACGAGAGGGATCAGACCCAGGACAGCCATTGGCTGCAAATCCTTTTGAAAATGATATGGCGTGTTGGGAAACAGCGAGACGCCGGCGGAATGCGCAATGGTGGCAGCGAGGTAGGTGTATCCGTCAGCGTGCGACTTCGCGACCGCATCGGCACCGATCGTGCCGCCGGCGCCCGCTCGGTTCTCGACCACGACAGGCTGCTTCCATGCCTCGTTGAGCTTTTGGGCAATATTTCGAGTCATGATGTCCGTCGCACCTCCTGTGGGAAATGGGACAACAATTTTTATTAACCTGGTTGGATAGTCGACGCTTTGGGCGAATGTGGCTGAGTGCGTCAGCGCTATGTAGGAGCCGGCAATTGCCATGACAAGATGTCGTATTGTCTTCATGATCCGTCCTCCTTTGGTTATTGGAGTCCTACACCGACTGATAACACACTAACCACTCATGATTCTGCCGCATCGCCCCCGCGCATGAAAGCTTGCGCGCGTTGGTGCAGGATGTCAGGTTGCGCACTGGGCGAGAGAGGTCGCAGAACGATTGAAGGCCCGACCCCGATGCCTGACCGGACCTGTACCGGACCTGCACCGGGCTGGCTCGAACCCCCGACTGTCGCGCGGCTTGGCCCACCTTGGTGCGCCGGCTTGCAGCACGCACGGTAAAGAGACCCGAATCGGCAACGATTCGAGAAGTCTTCCAGCCCTTGGGCGGGTGCTTTTTTTGCACTTGCCTGAATCGGTGATCTCCCGGTGCGCCACCTGGCACTTCAACTACAGGCGCACCGTGATGGCAGAACTTGGATTGCAAGCATTGCACCGGCGTGTGGCCGGTATCGACGTGCACCGCATGCTGCATGTGGTCACCGTTCTGATCGAGCAGGACAACGGCTCGAAGGACAACGGCTCGATACAGCGTCAGGCGCGCTAGTTTGGCGGCTTCCGGCGCGATTGCCGAGCGCTGGCAGAGTGGCTGCACGAGCTCAAGGTGGCGTTGATGGTCATGGAGAGCACCGGCATCTACTGGAAGAGCGTGTACGCCCACTTGGAGAACGCGGGCATTCTCGCGTGGGTGGTCAACGCCCATCGCATCAAGCATGTGCCCGGTCGCCAGACCGATATGGCAGATATGGCCGATATGGCCGATAGGGCCGACAGCGAATGGCTGGCCGTGCTGGCACGCTTTGGCCTGGTCAAGCCCAGTTTCATCCCACCCAAAAACCTGCGTGAGCTGCGCCTGATCTCGCGCTACCGGCGCAAACTCAGTGCAATGCTGGCGGCCGAGACCAACCGGATGCACAAGATATTGGACGATGGCGGCATCAAGCTTGGCGGGGTGGTCAGTGACATCAACGGGGTATCGGCCCGTGCCATGGTCAACGCACTGATCGAAGGCAAGCCCATTGAACAAATACTCGGCCTAGCGCGCGGTAAGCTCAAACAAA
>JANLQZ010000099.1:0-4633 GCA_031368125.1 Betaproteobacteria bacterium | reverse complement strand
CCTGAAGTCAACTTGCGACTGTGGTTGGCGTGGCCGCGAGCTGGCCGCGATTGTTCTCCGGCTCATCTCGCGGGCGACCGCTATTGATGTACCAGCATCGCTGCGTCAACACCGTGGTTGTCGCGCCATCGTTGAAGCGACCGCGAATCGATCCTGCGCCCCCTCGCAACCAACTCGCGTCCTTGCGAAGGTTGCTGCTGGCGTGCGAAGAACATCCGATTCAGAACGGCCAGCAGGACGCCGCTGCAACGCGGCTGGGCTTTCGGTAACGGTGACCCGGTGGCACTGGCAAACCTGCTGGGCAGTCGGTATCAGGTGTCCGGCATGCGGTATCCATCCTCGACACACTGCTGCGCACGTTGGGCGTGTCGGGTGGCTGCGCCGGTTCGCTGGAAGTATTCGCGCCTGCCACAAGTGGACGTGTCCAAACCATGGTGTTCACGCCAACACCGTGGCATGCCACAAAATGTCCTGCGCGAGACTGCAAGCGAGACGGCGCGGACGCCCGGCGCGCTGGACAGGGACATGGCGCGGCAAACAACCGGTCCGCCGGCCAGGGAAATGGCACGGCAAACAACCGGTCCGCTGACCAAGGACACGGCGTGGCAATTCGCGGACACCCGGCGCGCTGGCCAAGGACACGGCGTGGCGATTCGCGGACACCCGGCGCGCTGGCCAAGGACTCGGCGTGGCGATTCGCGGACGCTCGGCGCGCTGGGCAGGGACTTCGAATGGAAACACCCGGCTCTGCAAATGACCAAGGCCTAAATCAGCGCTGGCCAAGAGTCAGGCGCGGCAAACGCGTCCCGTCGATTTGCCCCATCACGGGTACAGCGCGCAAAACCTCCCTGCCACCCCGTCGCTCCCTCAGCCACCCATCGCCGTCAGCATGATGCCCGGCAGTTTCAGAAAACTCGGCCGGTATTCCATCTCGGTCAGCTTGGGGCCCAGCTGGTCGGCCTTGCGGTGGGTCACGAACCATGGCGGCTTGGGAAAGGCGCGAAACGGGCCGCTGACAACGGTGCGTTGCGCGCGGTCGAACATGAATGCGTTGTGCACGATGCCGCGGCCACTCTGCACGTCCGCCAGCGTGTGGCCGGGGAAAGCGCCCCAGGTGGCGGTTGCGAGCAGGAAGCTGTAGGCGGCCCACACGTTGACTCCGATCGCGCCGTATTCGAGCTCCAGCAACAACGCATCGAAACGCGGACCCATCGCCTTGATCGTCTTGGGGTGGATGATGATGTTGGCGCTCAAGGTGCCGCGCAGTTGCGTGTTGGCGTATTCCACCGCCGCGCGCAGGAACTGCTCCGGATCGGCGGGCGCGAGCAGCACGCGCCCCAGCGCCGCGCCGAACACTTCGTGGTCCAGAAAATGCCGGTCGGCCGGCTTGGCGTCCAGCGCCACGAACACGCGCTCGGTCAGCGCATTGGCGCGGGTCAGCACCTCGGCCTGCGGATAGCGCTGCTTGACATCGTCGACACGCTTGCTGGCGCCGGGGTAAAAAGGCACGCGCTGGGGCGCGTCGCGCATCGCATCTTTCACCAGTTGCTCGAATCGCGGTGCCAGGTCCCAGCCCGAGCTCAGCAACAGGACTTGGCTGGCGGCGCAGTTGAAACCGCAGTTCTGCAACTTCTGGGTAACCACCGCCTCGGCCTGGAAACGCAGGTCGGCCGCGCTCCACGGGCCGGGCACCACGATCGTCGGCGTGATCGCGCCGAGTTCGGAATGGATCGGGCGCGGGTTCTTCGGTGTGCCGGCCGCCTTGCGTTGCCGGGCTTCGTCGCCGGTTCCCCACACGATCGCGTCGTGTACCGCCTCCGAGCCGGTGATGTGGATCGCTTCCACCATCGGGTGCGAACACAGGTACTCGCCCACGTCGGCGCCGCCCTTGAAAATTCGCACCACACCCAGGTCGATGGCGGGCTGCAGCATCGCCGAGAAAAACGGCAACATGTAGTCGTTGACCGGGTTGAGCTTGACGATACACACCTCGTGCTCCACCAGCAGCTTGTACAACACGTCCAGCGGCGCAATCGCGTTCACGTTGCCGGCCCCCAGCACCAGTGCCACCTTGCCGGTGCGCGTTGCCTCGGGCGCGGCATAGGCCTTTGCGGTGTGGCTGGGCAGGCTGGCCGCATCGATACCGGGCTCCATCCAGACCTCGGCACGGACACCGCCGGCCAGCAGTGTCTCCATCAGGTTGTGCGGAAACACCTTCACCGCCAGTTGTCCATTGGCTAACGTGCGCTGCGCCAGTTTGCCCAGGTAGGCTTTGCCGGGCTGGGCGCCGAGTGTTTCGATGTACAGGTTGAGGGCCGACATACATGCATACGGCCCGGCCAGCCACTCCTCGCCCACCAGCGGCGAGCCGGCTGGAATGCCTTTTCTCTCGGCCGAGGTCACAGCCCAGGCCTGCGCCCGCAGCATCAGGCTTTCCTTCATGGCGCGCAGCATCGCGATACGCGCCGCCACGCTGGTGCGGGCCCAGACGTGTTTGTTGGCAGCCAGCGTGTGCAAGGCGTCGTCGAGCGCGTCGGCGGATGGCGGGCGAGGCAGGTCTTTCAGGTTGCTCATGGCATCACCGATTGGATTAGCTCGAGATGTAGTGCTGCAGCTGTGCGATGGTTTGTTCATGGTCGGCAATGATGTCGTCCATGATGTCGAGGATCGAGATCACACCCAGCACGCGATCGCCTTCGACGATCGGCAGGTGGCGGATCTTCTTCTGACTCATCAGCGCCATGCACGCCCGCGTGCCGGTCTTGGGCGTGACCGTAATGACGTCGCGCGTCATGATGTCGGCGACCCTGGTTTCCCTGGAATTTCTGCCCTGCAGCGCCACCTTGCGCGTGTAGTCGCGCTCCGACAACATGCCCACCAGACGCTCCCCGTCCATCACCACCATCGCCCCCACACCGTAATCGGCCAGCAGCTTGAGCCCGTCGAATACCAGCACGTCCGGCGCCACCTGGTGCAACACCGCATCGCGCCTCTTGAGCAATTCAATCACGGGTTTCATAAGGTCTCCGTTCGTGTGCCGTTGGCAGGAGCACCCAGTGTAAACAATGTAGGTCCGGGTGAACAGGTTGGCCCCGCCGGCATGCCGGTTGCCGGTGTGCCGGCCACCGGCCTCAGGCCGCTTCGTCGTCCGGCAGGGCGCACTTGCGCCCGTCGAGCATGGCAGCCACCAGGTTCTCGCGCTGGCGAATGGAAGTGAAAACGACCCCCGCCACATGCAGCAACAAAAGTGGCAGCAGCGCCTGCCCGAGCGCGCCGTGCAGCGTCTCGAGCCATTCCTGGCCCCAGAAACGGTCGGTCGTGAACAACCAGCCGGTCAAGCCGGTGGCCAGCGCATCGGCCAGCAGCGCCAGCACCATCCAGCCGCCCAGGGGGTTGTGGCCCAGGTAATGGCGCTCGCGTTTTTGCCAGACAGCGCGGGCGTAGACCAGCGTCGCCGGCACGGTGCTCACGAACTGCGAGAAGCGCCAACAACCGCCGGCCATGAATCCGAGCAACACACGCAGCGTGGCCGCCACCAGCGCCACATAACCGGTCCATTCGTGGATGCGCCCGCCGCCTTCGTGGGTGGCGAAACTCGCCAGCATCGAGATGGCCAGGGTCCAGTGCAGCAGCCGCAGGCCGGGGCTCCACACCGGCACGACCCGGCTCGCGCGCGCGTGGTTCATCGCGGCTTGGTGGGCACTGGCGCCAGCGTCACCGGGTGAAAGTAGTATTCGCCGCGTTCGCCCTTTTCGTTCAGGGCGTAAACCTCGTAACAGCCGCCGTCCTCCTTGATGCGGCGCACGATATAACCCTTCTCCTTGAGCTGTTGCTCCAGCTTTTCCACCGCCTGCCAGCCCGACTTGGGGCCGGAATCGCAGGTGGCCAGCCCGGTGGCGTGCGCGCCTGCCAGACTGAAGACAAATGTTGCGGCCACCGCGGCGGTGGTAGATATCTTCATGGTCGGTTTCCATTGCACAGGTTGAGATGCCGCCACTCTAGCGCGCCCGTGTAAACCTGGCATGAAGCTGCGTCGCCGGTCCACCCATGGCGCGGTCGTGCAACCCGGGCGAGCCAGACTGGCTAATATCCGGTTTCCAGGCGTACTTCCTTTCTCCCATTTCGACAAGGACACCCCATGTTCCAGAACCAATTGATGACCGGCCAACGAATTCTGGTCACCGGCGGCGGCACCGGCCTCGGCAAGGCCATGGCCGAGCGTTTCCTGGGCCTGGGCGCCGACATCGCGATCTGCGGACGGCGCAAATTGGTGTGCGAGGAAACCGCCGTCGCCTGGCGCGGCCAGTTTCCCGGGCGCCGCATCGACGCCTTTGGCGTGGACATCCGCATCGCACAAAACGTGCAGGAGATGGTCGACGAACTGTGGGCCGGCGGCGGCCTGACCGGGCTGGTCAACAATGCGGCCGGCAACTTCATCGCGCCCACCGAAAGCCTGTCGCCGCGCGCCTTCGACGCGATCGCCAACATCGTGTTCCACGGCACCTTCTACGTCACGCAGGCGGTTGGCAAGCGCTGGATCATGGAAGCCAAGGCCGGCCAGTGGCAGGCCGGCCAGCCGTTTCGCAGCGTGATGAGCATCATCGTGACCTGGGTCGACAACGGCTCGCCGTTC
>JANLQZ010000934.1:0-4318 GCA_031368125.1 Betaproteobacteria bacterium | reverse complement strand
GCTCGTGTTTGACGGCGTACTGCGCCGCGGCGATCGAGCTTTCGCGGCCGATCGCGATCGGCATGATCAGGCCCGGAAACAGGACCATGTTGCGCACCGGCACGATCACCAGGGCATCGTCTGCCAACACCGTGCCGCCCTGCTGCGCTGCCGCGAGTTCCAGCGGCATGGGGGCCGCGCCGGTGGCGCCGGCCGTGTCCCGTCCCTCCAGCGATCTGTCATCCTGGTTCATGGCACCAACTCCAGTTGGATATGCAGGCAACCGTGTTCCATCTGCGTCTCGACCACCCGGTACACCCCCGTGGGCAGGCCGATGCGGCGCTCGAAGCGACCGTAGGGTATTTCGAGCCGCATCACGACGCCCGGTCCCAGCTTGGCGCCAACGGCCCGGTCGCCGCGCACAACGATCGCCTGGCGTTCAATATGCACTTGGAAGCGGTCTGGCGGCACACCCGGCAAGGCCACCAGCAGGTCCAGCAAGCGACCGTTGTCGACCATGTCCACCGGCGGCTCCCAGGACGGACCGTCGCGGGCCTGACCGATCTGGAAGAACTGGCGCTGCAAACGCTCCGCGCTGTCGAGCAATTCCACTGCCTGGGACAACATCCATGCGCGCGCGTCGAGGGGTCGCATACCTTGGTTTCCTTGTTCTGCGTTCACCGGCAGGCCGGCTCGTCAGTTTGCATGCTAGGCCGGTATTCAGGCGACCGCTTGACCCTGCTCAACATCCGCCGCCAGCGCCATGCGCCATCGGCATCGACCAGATACCCGAGGCCCTGCTGCCGCTGCTGGCACTACAGGACGCATTGGTGTTGTCGCTGCCGCAGATAGCGGCCATCACGGCGGCCTTTTTCCTGCTTGAAATCCCTCTGGCGTGGCTTTCCCACCGGCTTGGCCTGCGCGAGCGTCCCTACTGATGCGAGGCGGCGTACGACGGACCAGCTGCGTGCGGACCGCGCCTGATCTGGCCAGGGCCAGTGGCGCATGTCCTGGAACACCGGTGCACATGGTGATGGCGGTTGCCACCGGCCGCGGCGGACACACGCCGTCAGGCGCGGCGCAGCCGGTGCAGCGTGATCTCGGGCAGGCAGTTCAGGCGCACGTCGACGATCGACGCGCCGCAGCCGACCGAGGTGTAGCCGGCCATGCCTTGGTAGTGCCAGGCGCCACGCGCAAAGGCCCGCGGCGCGCCGGAATCGGTCAGGATCGGCACACCGCCCGGAAGGCAGATCTGCCCGCCATGGGTGTGGCCGCACAACATCAGGCTGTAGTCGGCGTGCGCCGCGTGGCGGTAGGGCTCGGGTGTATGCGACAACAGGATCGCGCAGCCATCGGGCGGCACGCCGGCCGCGGCCTGGTGGAAATTGTGGGTACGAAAATAATGCGCATCGTCGATGCCGACCAGCGACAACCTGGCGCCCGCGCGTTCGATCGGCACCGACTCGTTCATCAGCACCTCGATCCCCAGCGCCTCCATGCCTGCCACCATGCGGATCGTGTCGTGGTTGCCGAGCACGGCATAGACCTGTTCGCCCAGGTGCGGCCGCAACTGCGCCAGCGCGTCCAGCGCGGGCTGGTACGGCCCGAAGGAACGAAAGCGGAAATCGCCGGTCAGCACACAGGCGTCGTAACGCAGGCCCTGCACGCGTTCGATCAGCCGGTCCGCGAAGTCCTGGTGCAGGTCCAGATGCAGGTCACTCAGGTGCAACAGCGTGTAACCCTCGAATTCCGGCGGCAGGCGCCCCAGCCGGACTTCGTTGTCGCGCCGCTGGATGTTCAGCGCGTTGCGCCGCCCGCGCGCGCGCAAGCCGGCCAGGGTCAGGCTGGCGCGGATCAGGCCGTGGCTCGAGTACCAGTTTTCAAGGTGGAAGAAATGCGTGCCGCGGCGCACCACGTGCGACTCGCGTTCGCCTTCCAGTCCCAGCCGCTGGCGCAGGTGCGTGCGGCCGATGCGTGCTTCGAGGGCCGCGAGTTGCAGTTGCTCGGACTCGCTGCAGTCGGACAGTTTCATCGGCCCCCATATCGATCAGGTGATTGCCATGCCGGGCCCGACCCAGCATCCGTGGCTGGGCAACAGTATCACCTGTGGCGCGGACCCCGTCCCGGCGCTCAACGCACCGTGTAACCCCGGGCGTCCATGCAGGCGGCGAAGGCGCGCTGGTACACCGTGGTATCCGGTGTTGCGCTGGCTTGTGTCGTGGCCCAGCGGTTGCACTCCTGCCGGTCGGCCTCGGTCTGCTCGGCCGACTGCCCGTTGCGCGGATAGATCACCGGCAGCGGCGGCACCGGAGGCGCGACCACCTGCGGCACCGTCTGGATGGCTTCGGCGCCCGGTGGCGGCGTGACCACCACGTAGCCTTGCCCGGGCATGGGAGCGTAGTAGACGCCATTGGCGTAGTAATACGGCACGCCACCGATCCACAACGTGGCATAAGCCGGCGGCAGCAGCGGCACCACGATGCCCAGCGGCGGTACCACCACGACAAAGCGCCCGGTCCACGGGCGGAACCAGACACCCCCGTGGAAGAAGTAGTTGCCCGGCCCGAAGTTGATGCCGATGCTTCCGCCCGGCAACACCGGTACCACCTGCCCGCGCGGCGGGTAATAGTGGTCATGGCGGTAACGCTGGTCGAGCCGCAGGTTCGGCGGGCGCGGGCGTGCCTCGGGCGGTCGTGCATGCGCCTCGGGCGCGCGTACACGCGGGCTCGCCTCTGGCGGTCGGACGCTCACCTCCGGGGGGCGCGGACGCACCTCGGGCGGGTGGGCACGTGGGCTCGCCTCAGGCGGACGTGGCCGCTGCCCTGGCGCGGGCTCGCGCTTTCGGTTGTCGTGCTGCTCCTGGGCTGTGGCAAGCCCTGCCAGAGCCGCCACCGAAACCAATGCGACAGAGACGGCGTGAACCCACTTGCTGATCGAATCCTGCATACCCCGGATTGGGCCCGGACCCCATTTGCGGTCGATTGACCGCACGCAACGAATCGGCGCACGCCGATGCAACCAAAAGAAACGGTTCGCGGCTCCAACTCGGGCCGCAATGGGCGAGCGCGTTTACAACCACGCCATCAGGCCGGGCTCGAAGCGGTGCGTGAGCAGGTCGTGGCGCGGAAAACACCGGATGCGGTAGTCGATCTTGCCGCACAGTTCGGGCTCCAGCCTGAGCACGTAGCGGTGCTCGCCCAGCGGCATCGGCGCGTCGTCGGGCAATAACTCACGGCTCGACAGCGCAACGTTTCCCGCATCCCGCTGCGACTGCGCGAAAACGACCTCGACCGTCACATCGCGCGGGTCCAGCCCATTGAGCGTGGCGCCCACCTCCAGCGACACCGACTCGCCGAAGGAAATGCGCGAGCGCGGCACATCGACGCGCCGCAAACTGACGCCAGGCCACGCGGCGCGCACGCGCGTCTTCCAGGCGGCCAGTTCGCGCGCCCCGAGGTACTGGTCCGCGGCGAAACGCAGCCCCTGCCGCGCGGCGCGCAGGTAGAACTTCTGCAGGTACTCACCCACCATGCGCGCTGCATTGAACTGCGGCAGGATGGTCGCCATCGACTTCTGCGCGATGCGGATCCACTCGGGCGAATACCCGAGGTTGCCGCGGTTGTAGTAGGTCGGAATCACCTGGTCCTGCAACAATTCATACAACGTGCGCGCCTCCTCCTGGTTGCGCTGGCGCTCGTCGGGAGCCTCCTTCACCGGCTTGATGGCCCAGCCATTGCCGTGTTCGTAGGCCTCGCCCCACCAGCCGTCGAGCACCGAGAGGTTGATCACGCCGTTCATGCCCGCCTTCATGCCCGAGGTGCCCGAGGCCTCGAGCGGATAGACTGGGTTGTTGAGCCACACGTCGACGCCCGATACCAGCCGGCGCGCCAGGCGCAGGTCGTAGTTCTCGACGAACAGGATCTTGCCCTCGAAATCCGGCATGCGCGACACCTCCATCACGCGCTGGATCATGTCCTGGCCGGGGCCGTCCGCCGGATGGGCCTTGCCGGTGAAAATGAAAAGCACCGGGCGCGCAGGGTCGCTCACGATCTGGCGCAGCCAGTCCAGGTTCTCGAACAGCAACCCGGCCCGCTTGTAGGTCGCGAAGCGCCGGCCGAAACCGATCGTCAGCACGTTGGGATCGTGCGGATTCGCATGGCTCAGCATGCGGTCCAGGTGCGCCTCGCTGCCATGGTTGCGAAAGTGCTGCTCGCGCACCCGGTAACACACCAGGTGCAGCATGCGCGCCTTGAGGTACTGGTGCAGCGACCAGAAGATCTGGCCCGGCATCTGCCCGATGCGGCTCCACCAGGCACGGTCGTGCAGGCTCTGGGTCCAG
>JANLQZ010000861.1:0-7221 GCA_031368125.1 Betaproteobacteria bacterium | reverse complement strand
CGACGGTCGACCTCAGAAGACCTGGAGGCTGACCCAATAGGCGACCGCAGCGACAAACGCAGTGGATGGAATGGTGAGCACCCAGGCCCAAACAATATTGCCAGCGACGCCCCACCTGACGGCGCTGGCGCGCTGGGTCGCTCCGACACCAACGATGGCTCCTGTAATGGTGTGTGTGGTCGACACCGGAATACCCAGAATCGCGGCGGTAAACAGCGTGATGGCACCGCCTGTTTCTGCACAAAAACCGTGCACCGGCTTGAGTTTGGTCAGTCGTTGGCCCATCGTCTTGACGATTCGCCAACCGCCAAAAAGCGTGCCCAGCGCGATCGCCGTGTAGCAGCTCAGGACCACCCATGTCGGAGGGGACGATTCGGCCACGGCGGTGTACCCGGTCGCAATCAGCAACATCCAGACAATGCCGATCGTTTTTTGCGCGTCATTTCCGCCATGACCCAGGCTGTAGGCGCCGGCGGACACCAGTTGCAGACGGCGAAACCATCTGTCAACCCGGCTCGGCGTGCTGCGTCGCAAGGTCCATGAGACCGCGATCAACATCATCGATCCGAGCAGGAATCCGAGCATCGGCGATACAAAAATAAATGCGACCGTCTTGAGCAGGCTCGCCGAGACCAGCGCCCCGCTCCCGGCCTTGGCCATCACCGCTCCAACGATGCCGCCGATCAATGCATGCGACGAGCTGCTCGGGATGCCGTAGTACCACGTGATGAAGTTCCAGCTGATCGCACCGATCAGGGCGCCGAATACGACGTGCACATCGACCACTCCCGGTTGCGCCAGGCCCTTGCCGACCGTCGCCGCGACACTCAGGTGGAACACGAAGATCGCGACAAAGTTGAAGAACGAGGCAAACAAGACAGCCTGCCCAGGCTTGAGCACACCAGTGGAAACCACGGTCGCAATCGAATTGGCGGCGTCATGGAATCCATTCATGAAGTCGAACGCCAACGCCAGCACTACCAGCATCACCACTACCCAGACCCCCACTTGCGCCATCGCCATAACGCTGGTCGGATCAGGAGTTCTCGAGGACGATGCCCTCGATCACGTTGGCGACGTCCTCGCACTTGTCGGTGATTGTTTCGAGCAGTTCGTAGATCGCCTTGAGCTTGATGACTTCGCGCACATCGGGTTCCTCGCGAAACAGTTTGCTCATGGCCGAGCGCATCACGCGGTCGGCGTCCGACTCCAGTTGGTCGATCTCTTCGCAGGTCTTCAAAGCGGCTTCAGCCACTGGCGGCTCGGCAATCCTGGCCAGCAGCTTGACCGCGTCTCGCACTCTTTCACAACACTTGACGCTGACATCGGTGAGCCGAACGATCTCATCGGTCATGTGGCGGACATCGTACAAGGCCATGGTTTCGGCGGAATCCTGTATCAGATCGGCGACGTCGTCCATGGTATTGATCAACGAGTGAATCTGCTCGCGGTCGATCGGAGTGATGAACGTCACGTGGATTGCCTTGTTGACCTCATGTGTCACGCGATCAGCCGCACGTTCGGCGTTGTCAACGTCCTGGTTGTACTTCTGGCGCAAATGCAAATCGCTGTAATTGGCCACCAGCTTCGAGAAGGCGCGCGCCGCTTCCACAATATGGTCGGCATGCTGATTGAACATTTCAAAAAAATTGCCTTCGCGAGGCAGCAATTTGGCAAAAATCATCAAACACTCCAAACCGGGAACACTGGGGAACTACGACAGCCCCGCGGCGGCGTGCAGTGTAACCGCCGCCTGACGTAGTGCTTCACGATGCACGGGTCGGGAGCCGCGAAAAATGAAGTAGGCCGCGCCCACCATGCACAAGGAGGCGGCCCAGACGTAGTCGAGCCTGAACGGTTCGTCCACGTAATAGACCGCGAACGGAACGAACACCGCCAGCGTGATCACATCCTGCATGATCTTGAGTTGTCCCAGGCTGAAGCCCGCCTGCTGGAAGCCGATCCGATTGGCCGCGGCCTGAAGCAGGTACTCGAACAGTGCGATACCCCAACTCGCCAACGCGGCAAAGTACCAAGGCGCGGTGGCGAGGTTCTTCAGATGGCCATGCCAGGCGAAAGTCATGAAGACGTTGCTGGCAACCAGCAGGACCACCGTGCGTAACGACAACGGGATGGCTTGGAACACGTGGGTCAGTCCGATGGATGAACGCGGCGCAGGTCAGGCAGTCGCGGCCTGTTCACCGCGGCAATCTGCAGACGAAAGGGCCGCCCAAGCGTACCGGCAGGCCCGCGTCAAGCAGGAGCGGCCGCCTTGGCGGCTGCGGCGGCAGCGTCGGTGAACTCGTCGATCTTGTCGAAATTGAGGTACTTGTAGATGTCGTCGCTGGCAGCGGTCAACACGCCCATATCCGCCATGTACTCTAACTTGGTCGGGATTCGTCCGAGTTTGGAGCAGATCGCGGCGAGTTCAGCCGAACCCAGGTATACGTTGGCGTTCTTGCCCAGGCGATTGGGAAAGTTGCGCGTCGATGTGCTGAACACGGTGGCGCCCTCTTTGACCTGGGCCTGATTTCCCATGCAAAGGCTGCATCCAGGCATTTCCATGCGCGCACCCGCGCTGCCCAGCACACCATAGTGCCCTTCGTCGCTCAACTGCTTGGCGTCCATCTTGGTCGGCGGCGCCATCCACAACTTCACCGGGATATCGCGTTTGTTCTCGAGCAGCTTGGATGCGGCGCGGAAGTGCCCGATGTTCGTCATGCAACTGCCGATGAATACCTCGTCGATCCTGGACCCGGCCACTTCGCCCAGGGTCTTGACATCGTCAGGGTCGTTGGGACAAGCCACGATCGGCTCATGCACATCCGCCAGGTCAATCTCGATCACGGCGGCATACTGCGCATCGGCGTCGGCTTTCATCAGCACCGGGTTCGCAAGCCAGTCCTGCATCGACTGGATGCGCCTCTGGATCGTGCGCACGTCCGAGTAGCCGGTCGCGATCATCCACCGGAGCATGGTGATGTTGCTGGTGATGTATTCAATGATCGGCGCCTTGTCCAAATGCACCGTGCAACCGGCCGCAGAGCGTTCAGCCGAGGCGTCACTCAGTTCGAAAGCCTGCTCGACCTTCAGGTCCGGTAGCCCCTCGATCTCCAGAATCCGGCCTGAGAAGATATTCTTCTTGCCCTGCTTGGTCACCGTCAGGAGGCCCGCCTTGATTGCGTAGAGCGGAATCGCGTTGACCAGGTCGCGCAGCGTGACTCCAGGCTGCAATTGCCCCTTGAAACGCACCAGCACGCTCTCGGGCATGTCCAGCGGCATGACGCCGGTCGCCGCACCGAACGCCACCAGACCGGAGCCCGCCGGAAAACTGATCCCGATCGGAAAGCGGGTCTGGCTGTCTCCCCCGGTACCGACCGTGTCGGGCAGCAACATCCGATTGAGCCAACTATGGATGATCCCGTCGCCCGGCCTCAGGCTGATGCCACCACGCGTGCTGATGAAGTCCGGCAGTTCATGGTGCATCTTGACGTCCACCGGCTTCGGGTAGGCCGCGGTATGGCAGAACGACTGCATGACCAGATCCGCGCTGAAGCCCAGGCACGCCAGATCCTTCAGCTCGTCCCGTGTCATGGGACCGGTCGTGTCTTGCGAGCCAACAGAAGTCATCCTGGGTTCGCAGTACGTTCCGGGACGCACGCCCTGCCCCGGTGGCAATCCAACGGCGCGGCCGACGACTTTTTGCGCCAGTGTGAATCCGGACCTGGTGTCTGCCGGATTCTGCGGCAGTCGAAACAGCGTACTCACTGGCAAACCCAATGCTTCGCGGGCTTTCGCCGTCAGGCCGCGACCGATGATCAAGGGAATCCGTCCACCGGCGCGAACCTCATCAAACAGCACCTCGCTCTTGAGCTTGAACTCGGCAATCACCTTGCCATCTTTCAGCGCACGCCCCTCGTAGGGACGCAATTCGACGACGTCGCCCATGTTCATCTGTCCGACGTCGAGTTCGATCGGCAAGGCACCGGAATCCTCCATCGTGTTGTAGAAAATCGGGGCAATCTTGCCGCCCAGGCACACGCCGCCAAAACGCTTGTTCGGCACGAACGGGATGTCTTCGCCGGTGAACCACAAGACCGAGTTGGTGGCCGACTTGCGACTCGATCCGGTGCCGACGACGTCGCCGACGTAGGCGACCAGATTGCCGCGCGCGCGCAGATCTTCGATGAACTTCACCGGGCCGCGTTTGCCGTCCTGTTCAGGCGTGACCCCTGGCCGCGCGTTCTTGTGCATCGCCAGGGCGTGCAGCGGAATGTCGGGGCGGCTCCATGCGTCGGGGGCCGGAGACAGGTCGTCCGTATTGATTTCACCCGCCACCTTGAAGATGCTGACGGTGATGCTTTTAGGCACCTCGGGTCGGCTGGTGAACCATTCCCCGGCTGCCCAACTCTGCAGCACATCCTTGGCGTACCGGTTTCCCTTGTCGGCCTTTTCCTCGACATCATGGAAATGGTCGAACATTAGCAGGGTCTTCTTCAGCCCATTGGCCGCGACGGCTGCAACCGCCTCGTCATCGAGCAAGTCGGTCAACGGACCGATGTTGTATCCGCCGAGCATCGTGCCCAGCAATTCTGTCGCTTTCTCGCGGCTGATCAGCACGCATTTTTCACTACCATGCGCGATCGCAGCGAGATAACTCGCTTTGACCTTCGCCGCATCGTCGACGCCGGCCGGAACACGATGTGTGATCAGTTCCACCAGGACGGCTTCCTCGCCGAGCGTAGCCATCGGCTGCGGGTTCTTGAGCAACTCGATCAATTCGGCGGTCTGCCCAGCCGACAACGGCAAGGGCGGAATGCCGAGCGCGGCGCGTTCGGCAACATGGGTACGGTAGGCTTGCAGCATCACTTGCTCCTTGATAAATAAATTCGGTGGTCAGCGCAGCGTTCGACGTTCAATCCACGACCGGTTCGGCGGCGACCGCAGTCGGAGGCGCATCGAGCACGCTCGGCGGCGGATTTTGGAGCATCGCCTGCGCAGTCACGGCCTGGGCTGGACTCACACATTCGTCAGCCAGGCGCCGGCCCTGTTTCTGGCTCATCAACATCGACTTGTTGGCCAATTGCAGCCAGACCACTCCGGCAGCCTTGTCCTCCAGGCGGATGGCGCCGGTGGTAGTCTCTTCCGGGGATACGCGAAACGTCTCCTTGCCGAAGCGCAGCATGAAGAAGCCAGGAGCAGCAGGGTCGGGCGTAATGACGACACTCTGGCCCAACTCGCATGGCAAAGCGCCAATGTCGACGCGCAATGCCACGGCGAGTTCTGCGGGGGTCAACGGCGCCCTGGCCTCTGCAGCCGTGTTGCGCGCGACCACCTTGATCTCTCTTCGGCTCGCACTGGAGTCCTTGCCGGGCCGGACGGCTGGTGCCGTCTGCGCGAGCACCGCCGCGGAAAGCAGCACGGCTGGGCCAATGGATAAGAACTTCTTCATGGTCAGGTCCCTCGGGACAGTCTGAACGGTCGTCACGACAAAACCGGCACAAAGTAATCGCGAACGGCAGGTGGCACGACACGGCCTGTCCGCTGCGCCCGCTCCAGAATATGCCAAAAATAGCGGTAACTCGCGCGGTCATGCAATTGGCCGGCGAAGTCTATGGGCGCCCAGTCCGCTTGCCGGGCCCTGGTGATTATTTCTGCCGCTGTTTCGATGTCCCGTTGCGCGGGGGCGAACGCCTCCAGAATGGGGCGAATCTGACCCGGGTGGATGCTCCACATGCGGGTGTAACCCATGTCGCTCGCCGCAATCTTCGCAGCCGCCGCCAGCGCGCCCAGGTCACGGAACTCCGTCACAACGCAATGCGACGGGACCTTCGCGTTCGCATGGCAGGCCGAGGCGATCTCCAGCCTGGCCCGCACCACCAGGGGATGGGTGAACTGGCCCTTGCCCGACATGCCGTGGAGCGGAATCGCACCGCCATGCGATGACACAAAGTCCATCAAGCCAAAACTGACCGATTGCACACGTGGATGCGCGGCGATGTCAAACGCCCGATGCACCGCCGCCGCAGACTCCACCAGCGCGTGTAACGGCAATACGCGAGTGGCCGGGTCCGACGACACCTGATCTATTGCACCAATCACCCGATCAAGGTCGGCTGCAGACTCCACTTTTGGAATCATCAGGTGGCACAAAGCCGACCCGGCTCGTGGCAGCACGATTTGCAGGTCGGTCTCGAAGGCCGGGTGGTCCACGGGATGCACCCGCACGGCAATTCGCGCCGCCGGCTCACCGCCGGATCTGGTCTTGCCCAACGTCTCCTTCACGAGGGCCGCGACCATCTCGGCATGGTCAGCCTCCCCACCAACCGGGGCTCCATCTTCGCAATCGAGCGTTACGTCGAATACGCAGGCCCCGAACTCCTCGCTCAGTTCAGCCTGCAACGCAAGACTCTTGCGCATTCGCGCTTCCACCCCGCAGTAGTGGTCGCAAACAGGCAGAAATCCGGTTGCCGCCTGGGCGCCGACAAGAATGTCGCGCGGATGCATCACACTTAGAGCAGATGCGCTACGCCAGCTTGCTCGTCTTGCAACTCCCTGAGCGTCTTGTTGATGCACTCCTGGCTGAACGCATCGATATCCAGGCCCTCCACCACCTTGTAATCACCGCCTGCACAGGTCACCGCGAATCCAAACATGGTGTCCTTGGGTATCCCGTATTGGCCGTCCGAGGCGATGCCCATCGTCACCCATTTGCCACCGGTGCCCAGTGCCCAGTCCCGCATATGGTCGATTGCGGCGTTGGCTGCCGACGCGGCCGACGACACCCCGCGGGCAGCGATGATCGCCGCACCACGTTTGCCAACCGTCGGCAGGAAAGTATTGACATTCCAGTCGTGGTCATTGATCAACTGCTTGACGCTTTCGCCATTGACGGTTGCAAACCTGTAATCCGCGTACATGGTCGGCGAATGGTTGCCCCACACTGCGAGCTTTTCGATGTCCGCGACCGCCCTGCCGGTCTTGGCAGCAAGTTGGCTCAAGGCGCGGTTATGGTCCAACCGCAGCATCGCGGTGAAGTTCTTGCGCGGCAGGGACGGCGCGCTCTTCATCGCGATATATGCGTTCGTATTGGCGGGATTGCCGACCACCAGCACCTTGACGTTCCGGCTGGCCACCCCATCAAGCGCCTTGCCCTGCGCCGTGAAGATCTGTGCGTTCGCGGCCAGCAGGTCGGCGCGCTCCATGCCGGGTCCACGTGGG
>JANLQZ010000850.1:0-2628 GCA_031368125.1 Betaproteobacteria bacterium | reverse complement strand
GCGGCTCTCACAAGACCTCGTGCACCAGAGCCGCACAGCCACACTGTTCGAGAACACCATCGACGACCTGGCGCTCCCGCGGCCCCAGGGCGGCAAACTCGTCGCGCAGCCAGCGCAGGCATTTGCCCTGGTAGGGAAAAGCCTGCTGCACCCAGGTGACGCCGTCGACCTCGGTTTGCAGCGTCTTCGCGCCCGCCATCAGGGCACGGGCATTGGCCAACATTACCGGCACATAGGTGCGGGCGACTTCGCGCAACAGGGTGATCACTGTGGCCGGGATGGCGTCGCGTCGCATCCACTGCGGATCCACCGGTTCCAGGCCGCACAGGTCGTCCACCAGGTCGACCCAGGCATAGACACGGGGCGCACGCTCCAGCGTCAGGGCCTCTGGTGTGGGGTCGAAGTGGGTCAGTTGGGTCAGCTGGCCGTACACCGCAAAATCGCTGGCCCCGGGGCGCTCGCCCATCAGGAACGGAGACACCGCCAGATGCGCGTCGAAGGCGTCGAGAAAACGTGCATAACTGGCCTCGATGGTGGCGGCGGTGTCCTGGTTCGACCCGACCACGTACAGCCACTCGATCTGGCGCCGCGAAAAGGCCTGGTTCATCACGGCGATCTGGACGTCGGTGGCGCACAGGTTGCGCCAGCGCGGCAGGATGTCGCCAGCCTTGTGGATGTCGCTCGCGAAGTGCCAGCGGTAGTGGAACATGGCTTTGGTCAGCCATTCGTCGGCATAGTCTTCCAGCAGGCTGTCGAGAAACGCAACCGCGGGATCGGCCGGTCGCGCCTGGCGGCCCTTGAAAGCGTCCTCGAAGCGGCGGATCAGGGGCGTCGAATCCGTCGCTGCCGAGATCCGGCCTTCGGCGTCGGGCAGGTAGAAGGTTGGCAGCAACTCGACCTTGGGGACGGGCAGGCCGGCCAGCAATGGCGAGCCGGACACCAGGCTGCGGTAGGGTATGCGCCGGTAACGCAGCAGCGCCACCATCTTGCGCGTATAGGGTGAGCCGGGCGCGCCTTTGAGCACCAATGGGGTGGGCAGTGTCATGGCCGATTCCCGCCAGTCATGTGGCCGTCTGTCGCGCCCTGGCATCGGCCAGGGGCTTCCAGTGCAGCAGGCCGAACAGCAGCGTGAGCAGGATGCTGATGCCGATCGGCCCCTGGTACAGGCGCACATGTTTGAACATGGCGATCAGCTCGACCACATGGATCACCAGCAGCACCAGCGCGATGCGTTGCAACATCGGCCCGAGGTCGAACGGAAGGGCCATGAACAGACTTGCGGCGGCAAGTGCGTAGACGATAAGCAACAGGGCTTTGATGACGGCGTTCACGTGGTTCTCCGTTTTGGCAGGGTGGGGCAGGGTTCGACCTGGATCTGGCGTCGGTTGTTTGCCCGGCCCGGATCAGGCGGCTGCCTTGAATGCATCACGACGCCGTCGCGCCACGGCCGACAGCCAGGCCGACGACCGCGCCGGCACCAGCCGGTACACCAGGTCGAGGATTTTCGCGTCGGCGCCAATCAGCAGCCGCGCGCCGCGCCGGGCGCATTCGAGGGCCAGCGCGCGGCCGATGCCCGAGGCCGCGCCGGTGATGACTACGACCTCGTTGTGCAGGGTTTTCATGTTTGCGCGGGCGTTGGCATGGGTGGCTTCTAGTATAAGAACCTCGGGCCGGCCCGCGTCGCGCGCCGCCCTCGCTGCTACCATCCTTGAGCCCATGCGGCCAGAATCTTCAACCCCGAATCAGGAGACTCCCACCATGCTTCAACCCGGCCTCATGATGGACCGCCCGCTGCTGCTGTCTGGCGTGATAGAACACGCGGCGGCGCAATTTGGCGACGCCGAAGTGGTATCGCGTGAAACGCACGGCCCGCTGTTTCGCTATACCTATGCGCAGTGCGCGGCGCGTGCACGCAAGCTGGCCAATGCGCTGGCCGGCCTGGGCCTGGAAGCCGGCAGCGCGGTGGGCTCGATCGCCTGGAACAACCACCGCCACCTCGAGGCCTACTACGCGGTGTCGGGGTCGGGCATGGTCATGCACACCTGCAATCCGCGCCTGCATCCGCAGCAGCTGATCTATATCGTGAACCATGCCGAAGACAACGTGCTGCTGTTCGACGCCACTTTCGCGCCGCTGGTCAAGGGCATCGCAGCGCATTGCCCCAAGGTGCGTGCCTGGGTGTGCCTGGCGGAGCGGGCCAACATGCCGGTGATCGAAGGAGTGGCCAATGTGTTGTGTTACGAGGACCTGATTGCGCCCTGCAGCGAGCAGTTTGCCTGGCCCGAATTCGACGAGCGTTCCGGTGCCGCGTTGTGTTACACCTCGGGCACCACCGGCAACCCCAAGGGTGCGCTGTATTCGCACCGTGCGATCGTGCTCAACGCGATGTCGGGCTGCAACCCGGGTGTGTTGTCGCTGTCGGCGCAGGAGACGATCCTGCCGGTGGTGCCGATGTTCCACATCAACGCCTGGTGTATCCCCTACGCTGCACCGATCGCCGGTGCGCGGCTGGTGCTTCCCGGTCCGCGGCTCGACGGCGCCTCGCTGTACGAACTGATGGAATCCGAACACGTGACCGTCAGTGCCGGGGTGCCGACGATCTGGCAGGCACTGATTGCACATGTCGAA
>JANLQZ010000810.1:0-6964 GCA_031368125.1 Betaproteobacteria bacterium | reverse complement strand
CACTGGAGACGGTCTTTTTCGCCACCAACACCAGGACGCTGGAGTCCATGAGCTTCGTGGCCCCGACCGCCTACAGCCTGGAGATGCTGATGTTGTGGACCGACAAGTCCTTGCGCGTCAGCTTCGGCGTCGCCAGCGTGGTGGGGGTGGTGCTGGGTTCGTTCGCCTATGCCGTGGCCTCACGCCAGTTCCGCTGGGAAGGCTTCGCGTCGCTGCAGGACCTGCGCACCCAGTTGACCGGCGCCGTGCTGATGGGATTTGGCGGGATCACGTCGATGGGCTGCACGGTGGGCCAGGGCATGTCCGGCGTGTCGACGCTGGCGCTCGGATCGCTGCTGGCGGTAGTTGGCATCATTGCCGGCGCCGTCGCGGCCATGAAATGGCAACAGCGATGAAGCGGCTCGGTCGCCCCCGCGCAGGACCGGTGCACTGCCGCCGCGCGGCACGGCTAGAGGCAATACTGTTCAGTTTGTCATGCCGGACATGATCCGGCATCCATGGATTGCGGGTGCTGAAACCCCGGACCCGATCCGGGGCCGCAATGACATGGGTAACGCGAACAGTATTGCGGCTAGAGGCGGGCCGGCCCGGACGCGAGCAGCCGACGGATGTGCGCCGGCGCGGCCTCGCCATGCGCCGCGTGCAGCAGCAGGACCTGTTCGCATACCGCGAGCCAGTGCGTGCGCCCGGCCGCCAGCGCGGCCAGGAGCGCACGGCCGTGGTCACCGGCGCGCCACGCTGCATAGGCCTGCGCAGCCAGCGGAAACAACTCGGCGCGCAAGCCTTCCAGATTCGCAAACCAGAAATCGATAGCGGCCGGCACGCCGGATTCGAGCAGTGCCGGCAAGGTCACCGTGCAATCGGCAAGATGGTCGCGCACGGCGCGCAGGTACAACTCGGTGCTGCGGCACGACAGGCCGGAGCGCAGGTCCTGCCAGCACGGGCCCAGCAAACGGCCGGCCGCCAACTCGCCGAGTTCGTGCAATACCAGCGACTCGCCCTGTGCCGCGGCCAAACGCGCCACGGCCAGCGGTCCGTCCTGCTCGTAGCCATAATGCCCGAGCGCGCAACGAAAGGCGCCCGGCGGTCGCCGCAGCGTCCACGACTCGTATTTTTGCCACAACCAGCGCGTCAGGGACTCCTGGCGCAGGTAGATGGTGGTGCCGCACAGGGCGGCCGGTGCGGCGAAGATTCCCCGCGCGTGCTCGCGGCCGCAGACCAGCAGTTGTGCACCACCACGTTCTTGCACCGACAACAGTTGCGCCAGGAAGAAACTGGCGCGCCCCGGCCCGGTCAAGCCCGCGCCATACACCAGACCGAACGGCCGCAACCGGGTGTTGATGCGGTCCACCTCGAACGGTCCGAACTGGTCCTGTCCGAGCGGCAGTGGTTCGAATGGCCGGTTTTCCAGCGATTCCCACAGCGCCTCGCGCGCGCTCAGCCAGTGGCCCAGCTGCGCATGCGGCAACGACTCCAGCGCCGCGAAGTCCTTTTCCCAGCGGAAAAATTCGCGCATCTGCAGCAGGTAGATGCACATCGTCATGTCGCCCGCGTGGCGGGCGTCACTGATGTGGCAGTTGGTCTGGACTGCCGTCACCAGAGCCTGGAGCAGGCCCGGGTCCATCACCGCAACGCCGCCGGTGTCAGTCGGGCTAGTCATCACCGATGGGACCGGGGTCGCGCACCTGCAGCAATTGGTCCTCCGCCTGCAGCGGGCTGTCGGCAAACATCAGCTTGATCCGCACACCGGGCTCGGCGGCACGTGCCACGCGCAGCGACTTGGCATGCGCCGACGCCTCCTTGAAGGCGTCGAACTCGGCCAGCTTTTCAAGCTGGGCAAAGGGCGCGACGCGGTAGATGTAATACGGCATGTGCAGTCAAGGGTAGTGTTTCGACGCCCGCCGACGCCCGGGCAGGGCTTTCTGGATCACGACGCCGCGCACGGCCGAAAGATCCTCCAGCGGCTGGTCGGCAAAGGCCGGGTTCAGCGGGTGCAATAACCAATGTCCGGCAGCACCGCGCAGTTGCCGGAAAATCCATTCCTGCTGGTGCCAGGCCAGCACGTAGGCGCCGTCCGTGGCCAGCCCCTCGGGCTCGATCACGATGATTTCGCCTTCACGGAACTCGGGCTCCATGCTGGTACCCAGCACCCGCAACGCGAACGCCTCGCCACCAGCGCACTCTGGCAAGCTGGCGTCCGCGCTCGGCGTGGCGTCAGCGTAAGTGGACAGACCGTCGACCGGCGCAGCGGCTTGGCGGTTCATGTCAATTGCCCCACCGTTGGCCGCCCGATCCGCCGTGCACGACGCACACGGGCGCTGTCGCTGACTGCTTGCGACCCGTTGCGGTTGTCGGTTTGCCCTGGTAGCGGCTCGCCGCCATGGTTGGCACGGCTGCGGGCCGGCAGTGACTGTGCTCCGGGTCACTCGCGAGCGACTGCTCCTTGTGTGCCAGCGCCGCTGCGTCAACGCCCTGGCTGGCGCGCGAGCGTTGTGGCAATCGCGAACAGACCCTGCGCCCATTCACTACCGACCCACGTCCCCGGGCAAGCGCATGGCGGACCGGGCAAACGGAGTCCACGGCATCGTCGCCAGGCCGTCCGCCCGGACGCGGACGCCCGGCGCGCTGGCCCAGGACGTGGCCATACGGCCCGCAAACCAACGACCGCAAGAGGCCGGAGGCGGCTTTTCGCGCCGATCGGCTGCATCGGCTCCTAGCCCGCGCGCAGGTCATCCCAAGGCCCCCGGTTCGCCGGACGACACGACCTGCGCAAATACCTGCGCCGCCGGGACACCGGCTTCGCGCAGTCCCTCCTGCAGCGTGCGGACAAACGCCTCGGGACCGGCGAGGTAGAAATCACAGTCGATATCGAACAGGTCGGAGCGCATCGCACGCGCGATTTGCCGCGCCCCGGCCACCGCGTCGGTATCGGCCACCAGTTCGTAGTCGAACTGGTCCAGCGCCTGCGACCAGGCGCGGCACTGGTTCTTGGCAAAGTGACCGTCGGCACGCGTGGCAAGCCAGAACAGGGTGAGCGACGGCGCGGCGTCCAGCGCCAACGCGTGTTCGATCAGGCTCTTGATCGGCGCGAAGGCGGTGTCGCACGCCGCAAACACCAGTGCGCGGTGCCCGTCGGCCAGCACGAAGTCGCCTGTCGGACCGTTTGCGGTCACCGATTCACCCGCCTTGATGCGCCCGGCGAAAAGCCGCTGCGCGAAGGCATTGGCGTCGTCCCGCGCAATGTAGAAATGCAGGTTGCGGTCGTCACACGGGCAACTGGCAACCGCATACGGGGCCGACGCATCGGAATGGCCTGGCATGGTCCAGCCCAGCGTGACCGACTGCCCGGCCAGGAAACGCAGGCGGTGGCTGCGCGGGGTCTGCAGGTGCAGCAACCGGGTGTCGGGCGCCAACTCGCGCACCGCACGCACTTGCGTCACGATGGTCTGCAGCGGGATATCCTGCGGACCGCCGGCCTCCAGCAATTCGAGCGTCAGTTCGCTGCTGCCGGCCGTATGCGCGCACAACAAGGTGTAACCCTGGCTCTTCTCGGCTTCGGACAGGGGGTAGTCGCAGGCCTGTGTTCTGACCACCTCGCCGGACACCACCCGCACCTTGCACATGCCGCAGGTGCCGTTGCCACAACCGTAGTTGAGTTTGAGGCCGGCGCGCAGCCCGGCCTGCAGCAGGGTGTCGTGGCCCTCGACCGAGAACTCGTGCCCGCTGGGCCGCACGGTCACCTGGGCTGTCATGACTTTGAGCATATCGTCCATCACCTCCAGCAAATCGGCCGATTCGGTCGCCAGTACCCGTGCCAGTCCCTGCGTCGCCACCTGCTCGAGTTCGCGCACGCCGGGCGCCAGCGGGTCCTGCAGCGCCAGCACACGTGCGCGCTGCTGCAGTGCCACCACCAGCGTGTGGTATCGCTGCAGGTGCCGCCGCACGTCGGCCAGTTCCTGGCTCTGGCCGAACAGTCGCTGCGCCAGCACTTCCTGGCTCGGCAGCATCCGCTCGCGCACGCGCCGTCCGAAGGCTTCGTCCTTGATCTGGGCCACGCGCTCCAGCAGGCCCGACTCCTCCAGCCGGGCCGAAGGGTAGAGCCGCAACAGGGCTTCGGTGGACACCAGGCCGTCGTTGAGCTCGAGCGCACCGTCGCGGACCTGGCCCTGCAACACGCCGCGCGCAACACCCACCAATTGGGCCGCGCGCCAGATCGTCAGTTGGTGCGACATGCAGCCCCCACTCGGTCGCGGTAACGGGCACGGTACAGCAGCCGGGGCCGCCGCGGGTCGTCGACAAAGGCGCTGCGATCGTGCAGCACGTTGTTGCACACGATGCCCATGCCGGCCTCCAGCCGCAGGCGAAACAGGAACGGCTGCGCACCCCCGAGCAGCGACGCGAGGAACTGGGCGGCCACGCGCGTCACCGCGTCGTCCTTCCACTCGATGCTGCGGGTACGCGCCGTGTACCGCATATGCAGCGTGCGGCGGTCCGCGTCCAGGCTGAAAACCGGCCCGCTCTGGGCGGCGCGCGCCACACCATCGTCGTCCAGGCGTGCCGGGATGGTCATGGCATCGGGCGCCATCAGCGCGCGCACGAATTCGGGCTCGGCCTCCCGCACCGCGATGTACGCCATATCGTGGTCCATCAGCGCGTTGCATCCGCCCTCGGCGGCCGGCGCCACACAATGCAGCAACATGGCCTGGATGCACCGCTCGGGCGGGTGGTAGTAGCCGTCGGTATGCCACTGGATGGCACGCGTCGTGTAGGGTATGAAGGCACCCCGTTCGCCGCCGGAGCCGGACACGGTGATGCTGGATATGCCGTCTTCGTCCGCGAGCCAGTTGCCGTCGAGTTGCGCGAGCCCGAGTTGCTCCGCCAGCCGTTGCGGGATCTGCTTGTCGGGCACCGCGACCGGGCTGTGGTAGATCGCCATGTTGGTGTTGGCGCAGCGCTGCAGCAACGCCGCGCGCTCGGTGGCGCTCAGGCGGCGCGGATCGGCCACCTCCACCACCAGGTCCTGCACGCTGGCGGGATGGCGCGCGATCTTGGCGTCGCGCCAGCGGCGGTAACCGTCCTCCAGCCCAAGATCGAACGCGCCGCCCATGACTCAATCCCCGCCGAGCGTGTTTTCGCGGCGCGTGCGCGCCGCGCGCGGCTCGGTGGACAACACGTCCTGGATCGCGCGCTGCAGGGCGGCGTGGGCCTGCGGCGCCTCGATCGCCATCACCTGGTCGGTCACCCAGCGGCGGTCTTTCTCGGGCATCAGAGCCTCGATCCGGTAGCCGAAATAACGCACGAACGCAAAGTCCGGACCGCCCGGACCGTAGTCGAATTCTGCGTAGTGCTCGGCCAGCGTGTTGACCAGGTCGATGAACTGCGCACCGTGGCCCTGCTGCGTGCCCGCCGGTGCGCCGAGCAGGTCGTCCTCGCTGTCCTGCAGCACTGCGGCCACGCGATGCACCATCGCCGCCGTGAACGCCGCGCGTTCGGCCGGCGCCATGCGCGCGTGGGCCATGCGGTCCACCAGTTGGCACAGAAACACCAGCGTCTCGCGCATGAAGGCGAAGTATTGCGGCCCGACATCGATGTCGAAACCGGCCGAGCGCATCTGCTTGAGCATGTTCTGCGTCAGCCGCCAGACGATGAAGGCCATCGCACTGGCGGTCTGCTCCGTCGTCCTCGGGGTACCGGGGCGGTACCACTGGCTCTTGATGCGAAGGGCGGCCACTCAGTACCCGCCCTTGCCCAATGGCTGCGGCAAACCGGCGACCTTGACCGCCTGCTTGGCCGGCCCCATCGGAAACAGGTCGTACAGGTATTTGCTGTCCACACCATCGCGCAGCGCGGACAGGCCCTTGACCATGTTGCGGAAGTTCGGCGTGTGGCCGTGTTCGCGGTACTCGGCGCGCAGGTAGTTCACCACTGCCCAATGCGCATCCGCCAGTTCGATGTTCTCGGCAGCCGCGATCACGCGCACCGCCTCGTCATCGAATTCCGGCTCCAGCAGGTAACCCAGATCGTCGGCCGCATGTTCCACGCCGTTGATGTTGTATGCCATCGTCCTGTCTCCATGGTGGTTGCCAAGATTTGCCGCCTGCGCGCCTTCAGGCGCCGACCGCGGCCGCCGATTTGTGCGGGACGAAGACGCCGCAGCCCAGCAGCCGATGCTCCCCCAGCCCACGCTGCTGCAGCCGCAACGAATGTTCGGCGCTCAGCCCGTGCAACATCAGGCTGAAACTGTCGAGCGTGCGACCAGCAGCCGCCATGCGGTGGTACTTGCCGCAGACCGTCTGCCCGCGGATTTCCAGCGCCTCCAGCTCCGCGCCGACCCGGTCCATGAAAAGCAGTTCGTCGGCACTGGCGGCGGCCACGCTGAAGGCGTACAGCGTCGCGTGCGGCAGCAGCTCCCGCCCATGCGGCAGGCCCAGCTCCACCATCGCGCCGCCGACGTCCAGACGCCGGCCGGCCAGCGCATCGAGCGCGTCGGCGCGGGTCCTGGGAACCCGCAGCAACAGCCGCGCGCGGTTGGACAGCAGGGCCTGCGCGCCCAGGCCGGGAACCAGCCGGACCGGATGCACCCCGGCCCCCGGTTCGTCGGCCAGCCAGGGCAGCAGCGCGCCCAGCGCACTCGCCAGCGCCTGCGCATGGTCGCGTGGCAGGCTGCGTCCCGCCAGCGGGAACACCACGTCCACCACCGCCCCATTCATTGGCGCGCGCCCACTCATCTCTGATCCAGTCTCGATGCCTGGGCATTCGCCCAGCGCAGCAGGGCCTCGCCCCATTGGCGCGCGGTCTGGGGGTCGATCTCGAACACCGTGAAGCGGCTCTTCTCACGGATGCGCGTGCGCAGCAGGCTCATCCCGCCGGCATCGTGGTCGAGCTGCTGCAGCTCGATCTCCTGCCCCCCGAGCGGAACGGTCATTTTTTCGAGCGGCGTGATGGTTGCCATAAGACCCGTTCT
>JANLQZ010000802.1:0-1621 GCA_031368125.1 Betaproteobacteria bacterium | reverse complement strand
TGAAGGTCTGTCGCCGAGCCCTCGATGAACAGAGCCCAGCGGCTGGAAGTCTGGAAAGGCCTGTCTTACCAGAGTCGCGCGGCTCACGGATAAGTTGATTCGCCGCAGTCTGGCTCCAACTGTGGCGTTCACCGAGCCACGACGCGAAACCATCGGGCACCTCGACAACATTGACCATTCGGGATTTGATTTGAGCCGTCATCGCATTCCCATTCTTGCTGCCTGAAGGTCGTCCAGGAATTCCGACCCAGGCTCGACGCACGTCACCAGCAGATGATCTCGAGCCCGCGTACACGCGACATACAACAGGTGCCTCTCCGTGTTGTAGACCTCTTCGAGATCGGCGTTGTCAGCCACCGATGCTATGCGCGACTGCAGCGGAATGATCTCGTCGTCGCAGGCCATCACCACCACGGCACGAAACTCCAGCCCCTTCGCCAGATGCATGGTGCAGAGCGACGCGAACCCGCCGGTGGTTTCGACCTTTTCATCGAGCACGCGATATGGCAGCGCAGCAGCGTCGGCCGCCGCGCACGCACGGCTCATTTCGGCGTCGGAGCGCACGAAGATACCGATTTCGTGAGCAGGCATGCCTTCGCCCATGCGCGCCTTGAGCCAGGTGGCGACCGCGGCAATCTCCTCGTCGCCATCGGCGAGCGAACGTATCACCGGCGCCGGCCCGTTGAACACCGAGACGGTTCCGCGCCGTTCCTCGGTATTGCCATCCACGTCTGACACTTCAGGCCCGAGCAGCAGGTCAGCCTGCATGCGAATCTGGTGCGAGGTGCGGTAGTTGATGTGCAGCGTGCGCGAACGACCGCGGATTTCAACGCCGAGCGACTTCCATGAGAACGGAAGCTGAAAAATGCGCTGGCCGAGATCACCTGCGAAGAACAGGCTGTTCGCGCGACCGCCGGCCATGGCCGCCAGAAAGCGCAGCTGAGCGACGCTCACGTCCTGTGCCTCGTCCACGACCACGTGATCGAATGCCGGCGACTTGCGTTGTGCCTGGCTTGCAGCCAACATCGAGAAGAGAGCCGCATGCGTGATCAGCCCCTGTGCCGCCAACCCTTCCCGGACAGACGCGAACACGGCCCACAGCGTCGCGCGCTGCGGTTCGGTCAGCCTGGTCTTGCGGCCCAGGCGCCTCACGTCACGATAAGCCTCCCAACTGTCGAGCTGCCAGGCATCGACCAGGTCGCGCCACTCGCCGAGCAGAAACTGCTGGCTGAACTTCAAGTCGTTTGCCGCCGCCGCCGCATCGCCCATCAGCTTGCGCACTTGCTCGGTGGTGGCGATGCGGGGCCGCCCGCGAGGCAGCTCGTAGAGCCGCTCGAAAAGCCTTTCGCCCAGGGCGTTCATGGCTTGCACTTCAAGCCGCTCGCCAAGCCGCGGCTGGTTGCTGATAAGCCGGCGCAGCTTGGTGCGCAACGCATTCGCCAGCGTGTCCGAAAACGTGGTCAGCAGCACCCTGCTCTCAGGATTGGCGCGCGCCAGGAACACCGCGCGATGCAGCGCCACGATGGTCTTTCCGGTGCCGGCGGACCCGGATACGCGGGCCGGGCCGCTGTAGTCCCGTTCGACCCACTGGCGCTGGGCGGGGTGAAGAAACGTCGTCCAC
>JANLQZ010000785.1:0-6042 GCA_031368125.1 Betaproteobacteria bacterium | reverse complement strand
GCCAACGGGCGACTCCAGCCGCCCGCCTGCGAACAGCTGCTCGATGCGGCCGTAGCGCAGCGACTGCTGGCCGCTGGAACGCGTCACCACCCAGCCACCCACGGTGGAGTATTCGAACGACTGCGGAAAATGCCCCAGCGTGAAGCCGCGCGCACGCAGTTGCGCTTCGACCAGCGGCCCCGGGGTGCCCGCGCCGAAGGTGGCGAGCTGGCTGGACGGGTCCAGGTGCAACAGCCGGTTCATGCGGCCCAGGTTGAGCGACAGGATCGGGCGCGCGCTGATCGGGCAGTCCAGGTGCCCGGACACGCTGGTGCCGCCGGCGAACGGGATCACGATCCAGTCGTGCTGGTGCGCCAGGTCGAGCAGCATGCGCACCTGCTCGCTCGACTCGGGAAACGCGACCCCGTCCGGCACCGGAGGCAAGGCGCCAAAACGCTTGCGCAGCCAGTCGGCAAAACTCTCGCCCATGGCGACCGAGAATCGCGTCGCCGCGGCGGTGTCGATCAGCGCATGGCCGACCAGGCGCGAGGCCGGAACCGAGGCCAGCATCCGGGCCCGCGGGACGTCGGCGCATGGCAGGCCGGGGCCCAGGCGCGCCGCGATCATGGCGCGCGCGCCGTCGCCCAGGGTCATCGAGGTGGCATCGTCGCCCCAGCCGTTCCATCTTCGCATGCACTACTCCACTGAGCCCATCGGGCGATCACGCTTCGCCATCGCCGGTGAGCACCCGCGCCGCCGGCCCATTGTGCTTGAACTGGACGCGCGCACGGCTTGCCCGCTAAGATGGCGCGATGCGACTTCCCTCCAGATTCTGGGCCGACCTGGCGTCGCGGCATTTTGCCGATCTGGCCGCCGGTGGCGCCATCGACCGGGTGGTGGCCGTGTTGCCGGTGGCTGCCATCGAGCAACACGGTCCGCACCTGCCGGTGAGCGTGGACACGACGCTGGTCAACGCCGTGATAGCGTCTTCTCTGCCGCACCTGGCGGCGGACCTGCCGGTGTTGTTCATGCCGACCCAGCAGATCGGCAAGAGCAACGAACACATCCGTTTTCCGGGCACGCTGACACTCTCGGCGCCGACGCTGATCGCGCTCTGGATGGAGCTCGGCGCCTGCGTCGCGCGCGCCGGCATCAAGAAGCTGTTGCTGTTCAACAGCCACGGAGGGCAGGTGAGTGTGATGGACATCGTTGCGCGCGACCTGCGCACCGCCCACGACCTGCTGGTTTATTCGAGCAACTGGTACACGCTGCCGCTGGGAGACGCGGTGCTGGGGCTGTTCCCGCCCGAGGAGCACCGCTTCGGCATCCACGCGGGCGACATGGAGACTTCCATGATGCTGGCTGTCCGCGAGCAATATGTCGACATGGCCCACGCGCGGCATTTCCACACCAGCGCCGAAGAACGCGCGGCCAGCTACCCGATCCTGGGCAATGGCAGCTCGGCCAAACTGGGCTGGCAGGTGCAGGACTACAACCCGCTGGGCGCCGCCGGCAACGCGGCCGCCGCCACTGCGGCCAAGGGTCGTGTGGTGATCGACGCTGCAGGGCTGCAACTGGCGCGGCTCTTGCAGGAGTTGAGCGACCTGCCGCTGTCCACGCTCAACCCGCATCCGCGGTTTTCGGCGCCGGGAGCCTGAGTGAGCACGGGTGCGGGCCCGGCTGGAACCCGGCGGTTCAATCGACCTGTTCAACCCACCACTGGAGCACTTGCATGAAACTTAGACTTGCCGTTCAAGCGGTCACCGCGTGTCTGTTGCTGGCCGGCGCGACCACGGGCTACTCCCAGGAGAAGGTGGTATTCGCGACCAACTGGAAAGCCCAACCCGGGCATGGCGGCTTCTACCAGGCGCTGGTGGACGGGACCTACAAACGCATGGGCCTGGATGTGGAGATTCAACAGGGCGGACCACAGGTCAACAACCGGCCCATGCTGCCGGCCGGCAGGATCGATTTCCTGATGGCCGGCAACCTGCTGCAGAGTTTTGACAATGTGAAAAACGGGGTGCCCACGGTCGTGGTCGCGGCGGTGTTCCAGAAGGATCCGCAGGCCATTTTTGCCCACCCGGGCCAGGGCTACGACAAGTTCAGCGACCTGACCCGGGCGCCAGTGGCGTTCATCGGCAAGGACGGGCAGTTCAGCTTTTGGCAGTGGATGAAGGCCGAGCACGGTTTCAAGGATGAACAGCTCAAACCCTACCTGTACAACGTCGGTCCGTTCCTGGCCGACAAGAAGTCGGTGCAGCAGGGTTACAGCATCAGCGAGCCGGTCAGCATCAAGTCGCAGGCCGGGTTCGACCCGGTGGTGCATCTGCTGGCGGACAACGGCTTCAGCACCTACAGCACCACCATCGAGACGCGCGCCGAACTGGTGCAGAACAAGCCCGCCATGGTGCAGAAGTTCGTCGATGCGTCGATGATCGGCTGGTACAACTACCTCTACGGCGACAACAAGGCCGCCAACGAGATGATCAAGAAGGTCAATCCCGAAAACAACGACGCCGATATTGCGGCCGGAATCGCGCTGATCAAGAAACTCGGCATCGTGGATAGCGGCGAGGCGCTGCAGAACGGCATCGGCGCCATGAACATGGCCCGCGCGAAGGACTTCTACGACAAGATGGTGCGGGCCGGCCTGTACAAGCCGGGCGAAGTGGACCTGGCCAAGGTCGTGACGACCCAGTTCGTGAACAAGAAGGTCGGCCTCGACGTGAAGCGCAAACTGGGCGTGAACTAACGCCGCCCGTTGTCAGCGCTGCGGCATCTCCCTGGCCGAGTAACCGAGGCTCACGGTGGCGTCGTCCGGAATCGGCGGCATGTCGGCGTTCCAGCTCTCCCACATCGCGCGCATCTCCTGGAGCCGGGCCGGTGCACGTGCGGCGTGGTTGGCGCGCTCGCGTTCATCGGCCGCAATGTTGAACAGGTAGTCGTGGCCGTCCACACGCAGGTATTTCCAGTCGCCGATGCGCAGCGCGCGCTGGCTGCGGTGGTTCATGCGCCAGTGCAGCGGTCGTTCGAATTCGTGGCGGGCGTCGGCCAGCACCTCGCGCAGCGAGACGCCGTCGAGCGGGTAGGCGGGGTCGGCGGCGACCCCGGCAACGTCGAGCATCGTGGCCGACCAGTCCATCGTCAGGCACTGCTGCGCGCTCACGCCGCCAGGCGCGATGGCGGCTGGCCAGTGTGCGATCCAGGGCACGCGGATTCCGCCTTCGGTCAAGTCCATCTTGCCGCCCACGAGCGGCCAGTTGTCGGAGAAACGTTCGCCGCCGTTGTCGCTGGTGAAGACGATCAACGTGTTGTCGAGCAGCCCCTGCATGCGCAGCGCCTGCACCACCTGCCCGATGCCTTCGTCCATGTGCTGGATCATGCGGTGGTAGCTGTGGATGTTGCCGCCGTGCAGGTGGAAGATGTTGTCCTTGATCTCTTGCGCCAGCGCCTCGTCGTCGCGTGTTTCCCACGGCCAGTGCGGGGCGGTGTAATGCATGCTCAGGAAAAACGGCGTACCGCCCTTGGCGCCGGGCGCCATGCGGTTGACGTAGTCGACCGAGCGGCGCGAGATCAGGTCGGTGAGGTAACCTTGTTCGTGTGTTTCTTGTTCCCCAAGCCAAAGGTCGTGGGCGCCGGTCGAGGTGCAGTGGGTGAAATAGTCCACACCGCCCGCCATCGGTCCGAAGAACTCCTCGTAACCCGAACGCAACGGCCCGAAGGCCGGCCGGTAACCCAGGTGCCATTTGCCCATCAACGCGGTGCGGTAACCACCGCCGCGCAACAGCGAAGGCAGGGTGGGGTGGTCGGCCGGCAGGCCGAGCGTGGTGCTGGCGCGGCTGCGGCTGTTGATCGGTTCTTCGGCCGCGCCACGCAGGCGGTACTGGTAACGCGCCGTCATGAGCGCAAAACGCGTGGGCGAACAAACCGGTGAGTTGGAATAACCCTGTGTGAACTTGAGCCCGTTGGCGGCCAGCCGATCGAGCACCGGCGCAACGGCTCCGAATTGCGCGGCACGCCCACCGTAACAACCCAGGTCGGCAAAACCCAGGTCGTCGGCAACGATGAAAATGATGTTCGGCCGTGGCACCCGGGGTTGCTTCGTCATGGCGTGACCTGGTGTTGCGCGCGCCTCAGCCGCGCCCGGCCAGCACGAAAACCACGGTGCGGATGCCCGCCACGGTCAACGCCAGTGAGCCGAACAGGTGCACAGCCGTGGTGCCGAAGGCCAGCGCGTAGCGTTGCTGGCCCAGCATGCCGACGACCTCGGCCGAGAAGCTGGAAAAGGTAGTGAGCGCACCCAGGAAACCCGTTACCAGCGCCAGGCGCCATACCGGGTCGAGTTGGGGCAGGGCCTGGAACACGGCCACGCAGACGCCCACGAGATAACCGCCGATCAGGTTGGCCGCCAGCGTGCCGAACGGAATCATGGCGCCCGGGCTGAGCCACAGACCCAGACCCCAGCGCGCCAACGCGCCGAGGCTGGCGCCGATGCAGATGGCCAGTACGGACAACATGACGCCTACCTGCCCATCTGTTGCGGCAGCCAGGTCACGATGGCGGGAAAGATGTAGATGATGGCCACCGCCACGCACATCAGGAAGAACATCGGCATCGTGACGCGCGCGATCCAGGTCAACTGGCGGCCCGTCATGCCCTGCAGCACAAACAGGTTGAACCCGACCGGCGGCGTGATCTGCGCCATCTCGACCACCAGCACGATGAAGATGCCGAACCAGATCGGGTCGATGCCGGCGGCGTTGACGGTCGGCATCAGCACGCCCATGGTCAGCACCACCATCGAGATGCCGTCCAGGAAACAGCCCAGGATGATATAGAAGATCGACAATGCGACGATCAACTGGGCCCGGCTCAGGCCCAGCGTGGCAATCCATTCGGCCAGGTGGCGCGGCAGGCCGATGTAACCCATCGACAGCGTCAGGAACGCGGCGCCGGCCAGGATCAGGGCGATCATGCAATACAGGCGCGTGGCACCCATCAACGCGTCGCGAAAGGTGGCCCGGCTCATCGAACCCTGCAACGTGGAAATGGTGAGCGAGCCCACGACACCGACGGCGGCGGCCTCGGTCGCGGTGGCAAAGCCGGAATAGATCGAGCCCAGCACGGCCAGGATCAGCAGCACCACCGGAATCAGGCTGCGCGAGGCGGCGAGCTTTTCCACCAGGCTGAACTTGCGCTCGGCCGCAGGAACCTGGCCCGGGTTGCGCAGCGCCCACACCATGATGTAGCCAGAGAACAGGCAGGCCAGCAGGATGCCGGGAAGCACCCCGGCGATGAACAGCCTGGAGATCGACACCTCGGCCGCCACGCCGTACACGATCATGATGATCGACGGCGGAATCAGCAGCCCGAGCGTGCTGGCGCCGGCCAGCGTGCCGATGACCATATGCTCCGGGTACCCGCGACGGCCCAGTTCGGGCAGTGTCATCTTGCCGATGGTGGCGCAGGTCGCCGCGCTCGAGCCCGATACCGCCGCGAAGATGGTGCAACCGATCACGTTGGTATGCAGCAGCCGCCCGGGCAGGCTCTGCACCCAGGGCGCCAGCCCCTTGAACATGTCCTGGCTCAGGCGCGTGCGAAACAGGATCTCGCCCATCCACACGAACAACGGCAGCGCGGTGAGGGTCCAGCTCGACGACGAACCCCAGACCGTGACCGCCATCGCGTCGCCGGCCGGCCGGGACGAGAACAGCGTCACGGCCAACCAGGCCACCCCCGTGAGCGTGAGGCCGACCCAGACGCCGGAGCCCAGGATCAGCAACAAGGACAGCAGCAGCAGCGTGGTGATCGCGAGGTCGTTCATGGGAACAACACCTGAAGGCCGGGGCGCAGCGAGGGCAGCCGAGCCCTGTCGGGCGGGATGCGCCGGCCCAAGCCACCGGTCCGGGGCCCTGCGCATTGTCGGGCGCGTCGATCGCGGATCGCGTCGGCATCGGCTGCCGCGCACTGTTGCATCTGGTGGTCCTGCAATTTCCTGCCCGCTTATTCGTTGCGCAGCGCTTCGTCACTGGCGCGTTGCACGCGCCTGCCGGTGGCCTC
>JANLQZ010000769.1:0-6292 GCA_031368125.1 Betaproteobacteria bacterium | reverse complement strand
TGGAAAAGCGCCCACCGGCATTCAAGGGCTGAGAGCATGAGAGGCAATCCGATGCACCCGCGTGAGGCTCCAAAACAGGTCCAATCTAGGCGCAAAGCGCAGCCGGGGTGGGGCCCCGGGGAGGCTTTGCAACAACGAGTGGGCCGGTTTTGGGGCCTCACCCGCAGGGCCGGGGTACCCAAGGGCGCTGGGGGGTGTTGCGCCGCTTGCCAAGGCACCAGCCTTGGCTGCGCGACGCGCCTACCCCAGCGCCCTTGGCCACCCCGGCGCGGGCGCCGTGGATTGCCTCTCACGCTCTGAGTCCGGGGCATGGCACAGAACCGCGACATCCAGGCCATCAACGACGCGTTGTTCGAGGAGATGGAGCGCGATCCGAAGATCATCCTGTTCGGCGAGGACGTCGAGATCAGCATGTTCGGCGACACCCAGGGCCTGCACGCGCGCTTCGGCGCCAGCCGCATCCGCAACACGCCGATCAGCGAGGCCGCGCTGACCGGCATGGCGGTCGGCGCTGCGGCCAGCGGTTACCGCGTGGTGCTGCACATGATGTTCTCGAACTTCCTGTACACCGGCATGGACGCGATCGCCAACCAGATGGCCAAGCTGCGGCTCATGACCGGTGGCCAGATGCGCCTGCCGATCACGGTGATCGCCGGTTATGGCGGCGGCCGTTCGTCGGCGGCCCAGCATTCGGATGCGCCGCACCCGCTGCTGATGAATCTGGGCGGCCTCAACGTGCTGGTGCCGGCCCTGCCCGCCGACGCCAAGGGGCTGCTCAAGACCGCGTTGCGCGGCGAGAACCCGAGCTTCTTTCTCGAGGCCGGCGGCCGCGGCATGGAAACCGAGGAAGTGCCCGACCAGGACTACACGATTGCGTTCGGCAAGGCCAACCTGCTGCGCCAGGGACGCGACGTCACGCTGGTGGCGATCGGCACCATGGTCAAGCCGGCGATCGCGGCTGCCCGCGCGCTGCAGGCGCAGGGCATCGAGGTGGAACTGATCGACCCGCGCACCCTGGTGCCGCTGGACGAGGACTGCATCATCGCGTCGGTGGCCCGTACCGGGAGGCTGCTCGTGGTCGACGAGGCACGCGACCGCTGCAGCGCGGCCAGCCACATCGCGGCGGTGGTCGCCGAGCGCGCGTTTGCGCAGCTGCTGGCGCCACCCCGTCGCCTGACCGTTCCCAATGTGGCGATGCCTTATGCGCCCAACGCCGAACGCGTGTTGATACCGAATGCGCCGGCCATCGTGGCGGCGGTGGCGGCGTTGATGGACTGCGGCAAGACCCGCGTGGAGGCGCCATGAGGTTCGGCTACAAGCTCGCGCGTTACGGCATGAACATGGAAGAGGCGCTGATCGCGCGCTGGCACAAGGCGGTGGGTGAGAGTTTCCAGCCCGGCGACGTGTTGTACGACATCGAGACCGAGAAGGTGACGCAGGAGGTGGAGGCCACTGCCGCGGGAACGCTGGTCGAGATCGTGGTGCATGAAGGCCAACTGGCCACGGTCGGCGACGTCGTCTGTTTTGTCGACGCGCAGCTTGCGCCCCGGCACACCTGAATCCCGCCATTCCCGTGTCGCTCCCGAGGAGAAACCGATGCTGATGCCGATAACACCCGTGGTCACCGGCCTGGCCCAGATCAGCGTCGTCGTGGGCGACCTGCACGCCGCCATGCAGCGCTACGTCGAGGTGGCCGGCATCGGGCCCTGGGCGGTGTACGAATTCGGCCCGCCGGCGGTCACCAACATCCGCCTGCACGGCAAGCCGGCCAGCTTCAACGCGCTGATCGCGATCGCCTGGACCGGCGAGTCGATGTGGGAACTGATCCAGCCGGTGGACGGTGCATCGATCTACCAGGAGTTCCTGGACCAGAACCCGGACGGCATGCACCACGTGCTGGTGCGCCATGCCGGCCACGACATGGATGCGGCCATCGCACAGTTTGCAAAACACGGCTGTGAGGTGTCGATGTCGTTCGAGCGCGGGGGCACGCGTTTCGCCTATATCGACGCCATGCGCGACATGAAGATTGTGCTCGAGGTGTTCCAGCGGCCAGCGGGCGCGGGCCAGCAGACCAGCGGGCCGGCCAGCAAACCCAGCTACTGGTATCCCTACGATCCGGCGGACGTGCCGGCGGCCGCCGCTGCGCCGGGAGTGCGCGCGTGAACCGCGTCGAGGGCAAGGTGGCCCTGGTGACGGGTGCCACCGGTGGCATCGGCGAAGCGATTGCGCGCACGCTGGTGCGCGAGGGGGCCAAGGTGATCGTGACCGACCTCGATACGCAGAAGTGCCAGGCGCTCGCCAGCGAAATCGGCGCCGAATCCTTCCACCAGGACGTCACCGACGAGGCGCGCTGGGCCGAGATCGTGGGCGCCATCGAAGCCAGATACGGCGCGTTGCATGTGCTGGTGAACAGCGCCGGCATCGAGGGGCGCGTCGAGTCGGGCAACCCGGAAAACACCGAACTGGCCGACTGGCGGCGCGTGCACCAGGTCAACCTGGACGGCGTCTTTCTGGGTTGCCGCGCGGCGCTGCCCGCGCTGCGGCGCGCGGGCGGCGGCTCGATCGTCAACCTGGCGTCGATCGTGAGCTTTTTCGCCACCCCCAATTCGACCGCCTACGGGTCGAGCAAGGCCGCCGTGCAACACCTGACGATGTCGGTGGCCCACCATGGGGCCCAGAACCATGCGCGCGTGCGCTGCAACTCGGTGCACCCGGGCATGATCCGCACCCGCATGCTGCTCAACATTTTTGCCCAGGGTGCGAAGCGCCTCGGCCTGCCGGTCGAGGAAATCGAGCAGCGCCAACTCGCTCGGATCCCGATGGCCGAGCTGGGCACGCCCGAGGACATCGCGCAGGCGGTGCTGTACCTCGGGTCGGACGACTCGCGCTACGTGACCGGCACCCACCTCAACGTGGATGGCGGCTGGAACATCGCCTGAGGGCGTGACCCGAGCCCATGGCCGTACCGGACCTGCTGGCCTCGTACTGGACCCTTGCCGGAGCGGTGCGACCGCGCGCCGCGCAGCAGCACAGCCCGTTCGACTTTCGCGACCGCGTGCAGGCGGCGGCGCGCGCGGGTTTTCGCGGCATCGGCGTGTGGCATGCCGACCTGGCCCATACCCTGGAGCGGCGCAGCACGGGCGAAATGCGCCAGATCCTGCAGGACAACGGCATCGTGCATCTGGAACTCGAGTTCCTTGGCGACTGGTTCATGGACGGCGAGCGCAGGCGCGCTTCCGACCGGCGCCGGCACCTGCTGCTGGACGCCGCCGCGGCGCTGGGCGCGCGCCATGTGAAGGTGGGCGACTTCACGCACGAGCCCTGTCCGATGCCCAGGCTGGTCGAGTCCTTCGCGCAGCTGTGCAAGGAGGGTGCCGAGCACGGCACGATGGTCGGTTTCGAACTGATGCCGTTTGCCAATGTCGACACGCTCGAGGCGGCGCTGGCCCTGGTGCTGGGCGCGGCGGCGCCCAATGGCGGCATCATCCTGGACCTGTGGCATGTGGTGAAACTCGGCATCACCCATGAGCAGCTGCGGGGCATTCCGCTGCGCTACCTGATTGGCGTCGAAATCAACGACGGTTATCTGCACACGCTGCCGTGCGGCCTGCGCGACGAGACCATCGACCACCGCAAACTGTGCGGCGAAGGCGAGTTCGACGTACGCGGCTTCGTGCGCTGCGTGTTGCAGACGGGTTACGCCGGGCCGTGGGGTGTCGAGGTGCTCAGCGAAGCGCTGCGTAGCTGGCCGCTCGATGCGCTGGCCGGGCGTTCCTTCGCCACCACGGCGGCGCAGTTCCGGGATTGACGATTGAAGGCGCGGGCGCCCTGGCCGCATTCGTCGTGCTGCCCGAGCGCGGTGAGACCACCTCGGACATCCTCCATGCGGAGATCGACAGCAAGGTGGTGGGTTACATGCGCTTTGCACGCGTGGTGGTGGGCGGGATCATGTCGGCGCGGCACTCGGCTCCGCGGCTGTCCTCCGCCCTTGCGGGCTCCCCCTTGATGCCGCTACGCCGAGCGCCACACCGACCTGATCCGGCCGGCGTGGTGGGTGTGCGGTGCGCCGAAGTCCGGCTCGCTTTCCTGATGCTTGAACCATATTTGTCCACATCGATATCCATGTGGCAACATGAGCCCACTGGCAGCTGCAGCCCGATGCTGCCCATGTCCGATAAGCGAGTTGGCGACATTTGTGTGATCCTTGATCCATGCCGACGAAAGTCAAGGAACTCGTCACACTGCTTCAGGCAGACGGCTGGCGTCTTGTGCGCCAAAAGGGGAGCCATCGTCAGTACCATCACACCTCGAAGCCGGGGACGGTAACGGTGGCGGGCAAGGACAGTGTTGAAATTCCACCGGGAACGTTAAACAGTATCCTGAAGCAAGCAGGTCTCAAGAAGTGAGGTGACAGATGCAATATCTAGTGGTAATTGAAAAAGGCCCATCGAGTTTTGGCGCATATGTACCCGACTTGCCAGGCTGTGTCGCTGTCGGTGAAACGCGGGCAGAGGTTACGGAGCTAATTCACGATGCGATTGAATTTCATCTCGAAGGGATGAAGGAAGATGGGCTGCCTATCCCTGAGCCCCATTCAACAAGCGAACTTATCGAGGTTCACGCTTAGCCAGTTGGTCGAACGGACTTGCCTTGTGCCTCATGCACGAGCTCGCGATCAAATCGATCGAGATCATTGATGGCAAAGAGTATGAAAAGAGGCCCGCCCCTCCTTGATTGGTTCCGAGGAGAATCTCCAACCCGGTGCTCAACCGGACGGGCCGGTATGCGACTTCAACGCGGCGGGCGTCGGCGCGGACTGCCGGTTAGCTGGCTCGGTATCCGTTGAGGGCTGCTTTCGTCGCGCCTCAGCGATCTTGCCAATACCCTGGGCGCCGACGCTGATGCGCGATCGCGAAGACGGTCACTTTCGCGCCAAGAACCTCATACAGCACGGTGTATGGGAAGTGTCTGAGGTGGTAGCGTCGGGTGCCATCGTCGTCGTCGGGCCAGTCATTTGCCGTGGCGGTCAGGCCATCGATGGCGTCGAACAGTTCCACCCGGAACGCTTCCGCAGCCATCGGGCTTCGGTCGAAATACCAGCGGAATGCCGCGCGGGCCTCCGCCTCCGCTTCGGGCAGGACTTCAACATCGAAGGAAGTCACAGGGAACTAAGGCGCTGCCGAACTTCAGCCCAGGGGACCGCTCGCACTCGACCTGCGCGCAACTCCGCGCGGCGTCGGTTTATCTCGGCTCGCCACAGCTCGGAGACCGTCGCTTCGTCGGCCGTCTCGAGGCTATCGAGCAGGGCAACCGCCAAGGCCGAGCGCTCCTCAGCGGGAAGGCCGAGAACCTCGTCCAGAAGGTGGTCTACACGCGCATTCATGGGATTCAGTCTAGCACCGCGTGTGCCGTGCGAGAACAGGACAACGGACAGCCTGCCAGCCGACGCGGCAGCACAGCTGCAGGGAGCGGCTTCGCCGCAACTGTTGTCGTCCACTCGCGGCTGACGTTGAGGCTGCAATGAAGGGACCTCTCCCAGTCGGCATTTCTGGTCGACGCCGGTCGCAGCATTGGCGCCGGCAATTGGCGCGAGGGAAAGCCAGGATATGAAAAGGAAAATCACCTACAACTGCTGGGCGCTCGAGTCGGCCGCCCCGCAAGCGGGCCGCCGCTTAGCTCCAACGCGTGTGCCGTGCATGGCAGGAGTCCAGTCGGGTGGAAGTCCCGACCCCAGGAATTCGCAGAGCCGAAGGTTGAGGCAGCAGAAAAACTTCTCCCCATCGGCCTCTCCGGTCGACGCCCGGGACGCCAGAAACGTTGCATCTTCAACGCAACCCCCCCGTGCCAGGCGTACATTGGTTTTGGGTCGGCACACATGGCGACTATGACAAGCACTTCGGCTGACAGGTTGCTCGTCGCGGACACGCATCAGGAGGAGGCCGCTTCGCGGTGCATGCTGGGTGCCGGGTAGCGCCAACGTTGAGGCTTCAAGTCCACCTCGCAAGAGGTTGGCATTGCATATCGGTGCTGGCATCCCCGACCTTTGGTGCCGGGCGTGTCGACACGCAATCTGCATCCACACTGCTGCTCGAGTTCGCCGCCGGCGAAACGGTATGAACGCCGCCCGGCATCGCGGCCTCAGCCGCGATAGAAGATGCGGTAGATCGCACCCGCGTAGTCGTCGGCCACCAGCAGCGAGCCGTCGGGCAGCACCAGCACATCCGCGGGGCGGCCCCAGACGTTATCGCCCTGCAGCCAGCCGGTGGCGAACGGCTCGTACGACACCGCC
>JANLQZ010000768.1:0-1530 GCA_031368125.1 Betaproteobacteria bacterium | reverse complement strand
TCCAAACTGCGGGCCACCGGCGGCGCGGGCTTCGACCTCGCGCAGCCATCACAAGACCGCATCACCGGGCCGCAACAGGAATTCCAGATCTACAAGCCGATGGACATGAGCAAACTCAAGGCGGATCTGTTCATACCGTCGATGCTTGCCGCCACCAAGAAAAATACCACTCTCAATGGCAAGGTGTACGGCCTGCCGCACATCTGGGGAACGGACGGCCTGGTGGTCAACACCAAACTGGCCAAGATCAGCAACTACCCGGACCTGTGCAAGGCCGAATACAAGGGCAAGACTGCCGTGCGCCTGAAACGGCCGACCCTGCTGGCATTTGCCTTTGCATCAGGCAAGGACCCATTTGCGCTGTACAACAACCCCAAGGCCTATGGCGCCCTGATGGACGAAGTGGGCAAGACCATGATTGCCTGCAAGGGCAACCTGAAGTTCTTCTGGGACAACAAGGACCAGTTGCTCAACGGCATGCGCACCGACGAAATCGTTGGCGCCATGATGTGGGACACCGGTGGCTGGAAACTGAACAACGACAAGGCCGAGGTGCAGTTCATCGCACCGAAGTCCGGCGCAATGGGCTGGATCGACACGTTCGCCATTCCCGCCAAAGGCAAGAACGACGCCGCCGCCTACGCCTGGATCAACTTCAACATGCGTCCGGAAATCGCCGCCAAGGTGGCCGGTTCGGCCGGCAACTTCACGGCGTCCAAGGGCGCGGACAAGTTGATGGACGCCAAACTCAAGGCGCAGTTTGCCGCCAGCTTCCCGCCCGCCGCCCTGAGCAATGTCAAGTGGTACCCGGCGGTTCCCGCCGGCCTGGAAGAAATCGAAGGCCGCGTGCTCGATCGCATCAAGGCCGCCAACTGACGCAGCGTTCCGTCTTGAGTGCCAGCCCGGCTGCCCCCAATGGGGCGCAGCCCGACCTGCAGGCGCTGCGCGTGACCAAGCGCTACGGCGCCTTCAACGCGGTCGACGACCTGTCGATCAGCGTCGCGCGCGGCAGCTTCTTCTCGATCCTCGGCCCCTCGGGCTGTGGCAAGACGACGCTGTTGCGCATGGTTGCGGGCTTCCTGAATCCCGACGCGGGCGAAATCCGCATCGGCGGCCAGTCGATGAACGGCGTGCCGCCCAACCGGCGGCCAGTCAACATGGTGTTCCAGCACCTGGCGCTGTTTCCAATGATGTCGGTCGGCGAGAATATCGGTTATGGCCTGGCGCGCCGGGGGGTGGCAAGGGATGAGATCAAGCGGCGCGTCGGCGAGATGCTCGAACGCGTCAGCCTGCCGGGCGCGCAGCTCAAGCGCATCGAACAGCTCTCGGGCGGCCAGAAGCAACGCATTGCGATTGCGCGCAGCCTGGTGCTCGAACCCACGCTGCTGCTGCTCGACGAGCCGCTGGGTGCACTCGACCTGAAGTTGCGCGAGCACATGAAGATCGAACTCAAGCAGCTGCAAGCCGCCTTCGGCACCACCTTCGTCTACATCACGCACGACCAGTCCGAGGCGCTGGTGATGTCCGATC
>JANLQZ010000766.1:0-10305 GCA_031368125.1 Betaproteobacteria bacterium | reverse complement strand
AAGGTTATCCGATCCTCTGTCCGGCCGCTGCCTGCCAATTGCCAGGAAGCCCTTTGTGTCATTTCGACGCTGGCGTGTACATGATCACTTGAGGAAGAAATGAACCTGATCCAAACTCTGGAGCAAGAAGAAATTGCTCGTCTTGGGAAGAAGATTCCTGATTTCGCGCCCGGTGACACTGTGATCGTGAGCGTCAACGTGGTTGAAGGTACACGCAAACGCGTGCAGGCCTATGAGGGCGTGGTGATCGCCAAGCGCAATCGTGGGCTCAACAGTGGCTTCATCGTTCGCAAGATATCCAGCGGAGAAGGTGTTGAACGCACCTTTCAGACCTATAGCCCGTTGATTGCCGGGATCGAGGTCAAGCGCCGCGGCGATGTTCGCCGCGCCAAGCTCTACTATCTGCGCGACCGCAGCGGAAAGTCGGCACGTATCAAGGAAAAGCTGTCCGCCAAGAAGGTCGCGGCGGAGTAGATTCTTCCAGTCTGGAAAGGGCCGGCCCGACAGCAGTTCGGGGCGGCTTTTTTTTTGGCAGGCGCTCATGACCTCGATCGAACTAACCACACCACTGTCGAAGTTGCCGAATTTCGACCCACGCAAGGTGCCGGTGATTGGCGTGGATGCGCATCTCCCGCCTGTTGCCGCATCCGCCTTGAGCCCGGACGCATTGCGCCAGCGCTTCGTCATGCCCCCGGTTTGGCAACCGGAGCTGCTGGCCGAGCCGAGGTTCGCGGACGGCGCGGCGGTCGCGGCATCTGTTCTGATCCCGATCGTGTTGCGGCACGAGCCAACCGTATTGTTGACCCAGCGCACTGCCCACCTGTCGACGCATTCCGGCCAGATTGCCTTTCCGGGTGGCAAGCAGGATGCCGGCGAGGACCTGTTGGCGACCGCCTTGAGGGAAGCCCGGGAAGAGGTTGGTTTGCATGCCGAGTTCGTGCAAGTTCTCGGGACCCTGCCGGTTTATGTGACCGGAAGTGCTTTCATCATCACGCCGGTCGTCGCCCTGGTTCGCGAGGGATTTAGCCTGGACCGAAACGCCGAAGAAGTGGACGAGGTTTTTGAGGTGCCCCTGCGATTCCTGATGGATCCGTCGAACCACCGTCGGCATGTGTTCGAGTTCGGCGGTGTGCGCCGCGAATGGCTGTCCATGCCGTATGTCGACCGCAGCAACGAGCGCTTCATTTGGGGCGCGACGGCCGGGATGCTGCGCAATTTCTACCGGTTCCTTTCAGCCTGATCGCCGTGACGGCCAGCGCGAACGCCAGCGCCGCAATCCCCGCCTTGCCAAGCCAAGCCCTTATGATTGCCCGATGAGTTTTGTCGCCATACTCGTCGCGTTGCTGCTCGAACAGGCGCGCCCACTGGCGCGTGCAAATCCGATTCACATGGTCTTGCGCCGCTGGGTCCGATGGTCAGGAAGCAATTTCGACGCCGGTCGACCGCAACACGGATGGCTGGCGTGGGGCATTGCCGTCTTTGCACCAACGGCCGCAGTGCTGCTCGTGTATTGGCTGCTCGTGGCAACTGCGGGATGGCCGATCGCAGTGGCATGGAACACGGTAGTGCTGTACGTCACGCTTGGCTTTCGGCAGTTCAGTCACCATTTCACGGAGATCCGAACCGCATTGGAGGTAGGGGATGAACTGCGTGCGCGTGATTTGCTGGCAGATTGGCAGCAGGTCAAGGCCGCTGGGTTGCCGCGCAGCGCAATAGTGCGCCAGGTGGTCGAGTATTCGGTCATTGCTGCGCATCGGCACGTGTTCGGCGTGCTGGCCTGGTTCTCCGTGTTGTCGGCGCTTGGTCTGGGGCCGGCAGGGGCGGTGCTTTACCGTCTGGCAGAGTTTGTACCCCGCTACTGGTCGCACCGCAGCGAGGCGCTGTTGCATCCGGTCAGTGGCGCGTTGCAGGAAGTCGCCGTGCGGGCCTGGAACGTGATCGACTGGCTACCGGCACGCATCACCGCCGTGGGATTCGCGGTGGTGGGCAGTTTCGAGGAGGCCATCGAAAGCTGGCGCGACTTTGAGCAGGGTGGATCAAGCGACAACGACGGCGTGGTACTTGCCGCGACCGCAGGCGCGATCGATCTGCGGCTGGGCACGGGCCCGCGTAGTGATTCCGCGTCCGCCAACGCCGCCGGGCTCGCCGACGCCGCCTCGGTTTCGCGCCAGAGGGCTGGCGGCCGCGGGCAGGAGCCGCAGGTCGGCCACCTGCGGACCGTCGTGGGCCTGGTCTGGCGCACAGTCGTCATGTGGATGATTCTTCTGGCGCTTCTGACCCTCGCCCGACTGCTGGGTTGAGACAAGCCGACCGCCTCAATACCTTGTGCGGGAAAGTTCGGCAAACAGCTCGCAGTAGATCTTGTAGCGGTCTGGGTGGATGCCGCCGGCCCCTCCACCCGGCGTCACCGCAGCGATCACGGCACATCCCGGCTCGTGCAGGTGGGTGCAGTTGTAGAACCGGCACTGGTCGGCGCGGGCTTTCAGGTCCGGCATGTACCTGGCCAGGCGCATCGGGTCGATGTGGTGAAGGCCAAACTCCTGAAATCCGGGTGAATCGATCAAGGCCGTGGTTTTCGATCCGTCGACCCAGTACCAAGTGGTGCTGGTTGTCGTGTGTTTGCCGGCACGCAACGCCAGAGACAATTCACCGGTTTGGGCGAGCGCGGCGGGCGCAAGCAGATTGATCAGGGTGCTCTTGCCCGCGCCGGACGGACCAAGCACCAGCGTCGACTTGCCGACAATGCGGCTCAGCAATTCGTCGCGATCGTGCGCTGCGGACTTCTTGAGCGACAGTGGAAGCACGCTGTAGTTCATCTCGCGGTATGGCAGCAACCAGTCCCAGGCGCGTGCAAAGGGGACAGTGAGGTCGCTTTTGTTGAGCGCGATCAGGGGTGTGATCTGCTCCGCCTCGGCGGCGATCAAGGCGCGCGACAACTGGTTGCTCGAGAACGTCGGTTCGGCCGCGATCAGGATCAGCACCAGGTCAAGGTTGGACGCAAATGACTTGGTGCGGATCTCGTCACGACGGTAGAACAGGTTGCGGCGCGGCTCTATGGTTTCGATCGTTCCCTCGTCACGCGAGGCACGCCACAGAACCCTGTCACCGACGACGCCCTGGCTCTTCTTGCCCCTCGAGTGGCAGATGACACGCTCGCCGGTCGCCGCTTCGACCAGAAAGTGCCTCCCATAGTTGGCGACGATCAGGCCGTGCTCCAGACTCTCGGGTTCGGTCAAGCAAGACCCTCAGTACGGAGTTTTGTCACGGCAACAACGCGTCGACCGCGATGGCGCATTCGAAGTCGGTGCTGGAGATCCCACCTACGTCATGCGTATTGAAGCGGACGATGCAGCGGTTGTAAGTGGCCGACAGGTCCGGGTGGTGGTCGGACACATGGGCCACGAAAGCCACCGCGTTGACAAAGGCGATCGTCTGGTAGTAGTTCGCGAAGTCGTAGGCCTTTTCGATGGCCAGCGTCGGCCCCTCGCCACTGAGCTTCCAGCCCGAGATCCTGGCCAGGCCGGATACCACTTCGGTCGCGGTCAACGCGCGCCGGGCCACGGTGGACCAGTCCTTCTTTTTTATCATGCTGCTCATGGTTGTGCGGCCCTGCGGGTGAGGCCCCAAAACAGGCCCACTCGTTGTTGCAAAGCCTCCCCGGGGCCCCACCCCGGCTGCGCTTCGCGCCTGGATTGGACCTGTTTTGGGGTCTCACGCGGGTGCATTGGATTGCCTCTCACGCTCTCAGGCCACCATCCGCGTGAGCCTCTCGCTGGCGGGCGGATGGGAATAATAGAACTTGACGTAGATCGGGTCGGGAGTGAGCGTCGACGCGTTGTCCTCGTAGAGTTTAAGCAAGGCCGTCGACAGGTCGCGTCCGTTGGTCTGGGCCACGGCGTATACGTCGGCTTCAAATTCGTGTTTGCGCGAGATTTGCGCGAACAAGGGCGATACGAACGGGCCGAAAACCGGCACCACGAGCATGAACAACAACAACGCCAGGGCGTCATTCGGCGCCGCAGCGGCCAGGTTTGGTCGCACCCCCAGCGCCGTGAAGAACCACGCCTGGGTCGAAAGCCAGCCCAGCAATGCGAAAGCGCCCAGGCTGAGCGCAAACATGGCCGCAATCCGCTTGATGACGTGGCGGTGCTTGAAGTGCCCGAGTTCATGCGCCAGCACCGCGTCGACTTCACCCGGAGACAGTTTCGACAGCAGTGTGTCGAAAAAGACAACACGCTTGGCGGCACCGAACCCGGTGAAATAAGCGTTCGCGTGGGCGCTGCGCTTGCTGCCGTCCATCACGAACAGGCCTTTGGCGGCGAAACCACAACGTTGCATCAATGCTGTGACCCGATTCTTCAGCACGTCGTCGTCGAGCGGTTTGAACTTGTTGAACAGCGGCGCGATGAAAGTGGGGTACAACATCAGCAGCGCCAGGTTCAGGCACATCCATACACCCCAAGCCCACAGCCACCAAAGGCTGCCAGCAGCCCCCATCAGCCACAATACGACGCCGGCCAGAGGTATGCCGATCAGCGCACCCACGACAGACGACTTGAACAAGTCGGCCAGCCACAATTTCAGGCTCATCTTGTTGAAGCCGAAGCGCTCTTCGATCACAAAAGTCTGGTACCACGCCAGCGGTAACTCGACCAGGCCGCCAATCGATGCAAACGCCACCAGCAATGCGATCTGTTGCGCCATGCCCGGCCCGATCAGTTGCAACAGCGCGCCATTGAGCGTGTCGAGCCCGCCCAGCAGCGTCCAGGCCAGCAATACCGTGGCGCCAAGCGCGAGTTCGACCAGCCCGAATCGCGTCTTTGCAATCGTGTAGTCGGCAGCCTTCTGGTGTGCTGCAAGTGATACGGTTTGCGAAAACTTCTCCGGCACGGTGTTCCGGTGCTCTGCCACGTGGCGAATCTGGCGTGATGCAAGCCAGAACTTGAGCAGGGCGCCTGCCACCAGTGCCAGCGCAAAGGCGCAGGTCATCACGAGCGAGGGCGGGAACGAGTCGGACATGTGGAGTGCGCAGGCGAACAGAGGAGAGCGCGAGTTTAGGCGCAAATGAATGTCCGCGTAGGGCTTGGGAGACAATCACTCCCAATGCCTGAAAACAGCCCGACATTGAACAAGTCCGACCAGAATCTGGTCTGGATGGACTGTGAAATGTCCGGTCTGGAGCCGGTCAAGGAGCGCCTGCTCGAGATTGCAGTCATCGTAACCGGGCCGCATCTGGAGCCGCGTATCGAGGGCCCGGTTCTTGTCATTCATCAAAGCGACGCCCTGCTGGACCAGATGGATGCCTGGAACAAGGGAACCCATGGCAAGAGTGGCCTGATCGACAAGGTGCGGGCCTCCACGGTCACCGAGGCACTGGCGGAACAGCAACTGCTCGAATTCGTATCCCGCTACGTCCCGAAGAACGCCTCGCCGTTGTGCGGCAACACGATCAGCCAAGACCGCCGTTTCCTTGTGAACTACATGGCGCGGCTGGAGGCCTACTTCCACTACCGCAACCTCGACGTCAGCACATTGAAGGAACTCGCGAAACGCTGGCGTCCGGAACTGCACAGCGCATTCAAGAAGCAGCAAAAACACACGGCACTGGCCGACGTGCATGAATCCATCGATGAACTGGCCTACTACCGGACGCACTTTCTGAAAATGGGAGATTAGGTAGAAACCCGGATCCATGCCATAATCGCAGGCTGCACTGCCCCAGGTAGTGCAATTGTGCATCTCCCCTCACACACCGGGCCCGCTGAAAAAGGGCTCCTCTAGAGTGCAGCGAACACGCTGCGGCCGGCCCCGCCGGCACTGAGCTTCGTTTGATGGTTGATGTTTTTTTGACCATGAACGATGCCGCCACGCACTGTGGCGCACTCGTGTGAGATCCATACCATGAACGACGCATTTGACGTGCAGAGCGAGCATTCGCCCGCCGAAAACCTTTCCACCGACTTGCCGACCCCCGGTTATGTCGAAGCCCGCGCTGAATTCTCCGAGCCCGCCGAAGTGCTGCTGGACGACAACCTCGCGCAAGCGCCTGAAGTCGTGCCCGAGCTACCCAACGGGTTCGTCAAGATGGGCCTGGCCCCCGAACTGTTGCAGGCGGTGCAGGACCTCGGATTTACACAGCCGACGGTGGTCCAGGAGAAGACCATTCCCCTGGCGATGCAGGGCGCGGATGACGGCGCAAGCGGCGCCAAGTTCATCGACCTGATGGTTTCCAGCCAGACCGGCAGTGGCAAGACCGCCGCATTCCTGTTGCCCGTATTGCACACCCTGCTGCGGCAGCAAGCTGACGCCGTGACCAGGGAGCGCGAGGATTTTGAGCGCGCGTGCGCCGAAGCTGCCGCCAAGGGCGAAGCCTTGCCCAAGCGCCCGAAGCGCAAGGACCCGACCAGCAGCCGCAATTTCAAGGCCGCCACACCCGGTGCTTTGGTGTTGTGTCCCACGCGCGAGCTGGCGCAGCAAGTGGCGCATGACGCCATCGACCTGGTTCGGCATTGCCGCGGCCTGCGTATCGCCAATGTCGTGGGAGGCATGCCGTACCAGCTGCAGATCGCCAAGTTGCAAAACGCCGATCTGGTCGTGGCCACACCCGGTCGCCTGCTGGATTTGCAGCGCTCGATGCAGTTGAAACTCGACCAGGTCCAGTTTCTGGTGGTCGACGAGGCCGACCGCATGCTCGATCTGGGTTTCGCGGACGACCTGGCGGAAGTCAACCAGCTGACGATCGAACGCAAGCAGACCATGATGTTCAGCGCCACTTTGGCGCCCCGCATCCAGCAACTTGCCACGCGCGTGATGCGCCAGCCGCAGCGGGTGCAGATCGACAACCCGCAGGACAAGCACCAGAACATCAAGCAGGTGCTGTTCTGGGCCGACAACGCGCAGCACAAGCGCAAGTTGCTGGACCACTGGCTGCGCGACACGACCATCAATCAGGCGATCGTGTTTGCCAGCACCCAGATCGAGTGTGATGGCCTGGCCAACGACCTGCAGCAGGACGGCTTCAGCGCCGTTGCGCTGCATGGCGCCCTGAACCAGGGATTGCGCAACCGCCGCCTGATGGCGCTGCGCGAAGGCCATGTGCAGATCCTGGTCGCCACCGATGTCGCTGCCCGCGGCCTCGACGTGCCCACGATCACCCACGTGTTCAATTTCGGTTTGCCGATGAAGGCCGAGGACTACACCCACCGCATCGGCCGCACGGGCCGCGCTGGGCGGGACGGTCTCGCGGTGACCTTGGCCGAGTTTCGCGACCGGCGCAAGATCTTCGATATCGAGGCCTATACGCGCCAGCAGTTCAAGTCCGAGGTCATCCCGGGCCTGGAGCCGCAGCAACGTTTTCCGGATTCGCGGCCCAACTCCAATTTCGGGGGCCGCAACACTCGAGGCGGGTCGGAAGCGCCCTCGCGGGATCGCAAGTTCGGTCCCGCGCGTGGTCGTGAAGGCGGCGGCAATTTCGCGCCGCGAGAGGGCGCGGCCCGCGACGGCTTCAGCTACAAACGTGAAGGCGGTTTCAACGACCGTTTTGCCGGTCGCAGCGAGCCGCGCAACGACAATTTCGCGCCACGTAATGACTTCGCCCCGCGCAAGCCGGCGTTCGCCAAGCCGGCGCACGAGAGGGCTGCATTTGCCCGGCCCGGCAGCGCCGGCAAGGTGTTTGTTCCGCGTGACGCGCCCAAGCGCCAGTTGAAACTGGGCAAGCCCGCGCGCGACTGAACCCGGCCATCGCGCCAGCCCGCCCCGAAAGCTTGCAGGTCGTGCGACCCGCAGGCTTTTTTTTGGCTATTGCCCCGGCCCGGTTCGCCCGCGGCAAGAACCCGAGGGCCTCGCGGCGCCGGAGCCGGCGGCGCCTGTGTGCCACAGAATCTGGCGACGCCTACGTGGCGCAGAAGCCCCCAACACCTGGGTGAAGACGTGCCTGCGCTGCCCGGTAACATGCGCTCCATGGCGCGCGCGCAGACCACGCGGATCAGTCTGGGAAACCAGCAACAGGTGTGCGTGGCCGCAGTGTCGCCGGACCGTGGCCCCGGACCGATTGACGTGGTGCGCCATCGCGGTAAAGTCAAAAAATGGCAATCCATATTTCAGCGACCGGAACGCTGTTTTGCCGGCGCCCGTATGGCGCGGCGAGGTTTCAATCCACACCCGGGCGTCTTGAACGTCGCGAAGCTTGAAGCATTTCATGAGCACGGTCGCCCCAGCTTCTGACCCGCCGCCGGACCGGTTGCCGCAGTGGGACCAGCCGGTTCGTTACATCGACCGCACCCACGCCTGGTACGACGCGCTGGGCACCAATAACCATTACCGCTACGCGCATTTCCACAGCGTCGCGTTCCAGCCGTTGTCCAAGCCGCTGTCCCGGTGCCGGGTCACCTTGCTGACGACAGCGGCGCCCTACCAGCCGGACAAGGGGCCGCAGGGTGCGAGTTCGCCCTATGACGCGGCGGCCAAGTTCTTCCAGGTCTATTCGGGTGACATGGCGCACGACCATGACCTGCGGGTTTCCCATGTCAGCGTCAACCGCGAGCAGATGGGTGACGACGGCAATGCCTGGTTTCCGCTGCCCGCGTTGCGGCGCGCGGCGCAAGCGGGGCGCGTCGGGGCGCTGGCGGCGCGCTTCCATGGCGTGCCGACCAACCGAAGCCAGCGCCACACCATGGGCGTGGATTGCCCGGAACTGCTGGCCCGATGCGTGGCCGACCAGGTGGACGCCGCGATCCTGGTGGCCAACTGCCCGGTCTGCCACCAGTCGATGTCGCTCGCGGCCCGGCACCTCGAGGCCAACGGCATCGCCACCGTGGTCATGGGCGCCGCCAGGGACATCGTGGAACACTGTGGCGTGCCGCGTTTCCTGTTCAGTGACTTCCCGCTCGGCAATGCCGCCGGCATTCCGCATGACGTCGGCTCCCAGGACGCGACACTCGAACTGGCGCTGCGGGTGCTGGAAAGCGCGCCCGCCCCGCGTACTACGGTGCAGAACCCGCTGCGCTGGAACGGCGATCCGTTATGGAAGGACCGGGTGCTCAACCCGGATCTGCTGTCCGCGCACGACATCGCCCGGATCAAGGCCGAGCGCGCCGGCATCAAAGGCGCCGCTGATGCGGTGCGCAACTCCGCACTGCACGGCAGTCAGCAATGAGCAATTGGTAGCCTGGGCAAACCCTTGCCATGCTGACGGCGCCGGCAATCACCCCCTGACTGGCCGGCCTGTTCGCCGCCAGGCAGCCCGCGTTGGCGGGGCCGGCGTGCGGCGGGTCAATACGCGAAAATCCAGCCATGAATTCCATGCACGACATTGACGAAGCCATTACCTCGCGTATTTCCTGCCGGGCGTTCACGCAGCAAGAAGTGCCGCGACAGGCCATCGAAGACATCCTGGATGTCGCGCGCCTTGCAGCGTCCGGCACCAACACGCAGCCATGGAAGGTCTATGTGATGCGCGGCAAGTCCCGCGACGACCTGGTGGCCAAGGTGTGCGTGGCGCACGATGCCATCTACGCCAACCCCGACGCGGCGGCGCAGTACCGGGACGAATACGACTACTACCCGCGCAAATGGGTCAGCCCCTACATCGAGCGGCGCCGTGAAAACGGCTGGGGCATGTACGGTGTGCTGGGAATCGGCAAGGGCGACAAGGACAAGATGCACGCTCAGCACCAGCGCAATTTCAAGTTCTTCGACGCGCCGGTGGGGATGATGTTCACGGTCAGCCGTGACCTGGGTCGCGGCAGCCTGGTGGACTACGGGATGTTCCTGCAAAACATCATGATCGCCGCGCGCGCCCGCGGGCTGCATACTTGCCCGCAGGGCGCATGGAACGGTTTTGCCGGCATCATCAAGCCGCATATCGGCGCCGCCGCGGACGAGATGCTGGTCTGCGGCATGGCCATCGGCCATGCGGATACATCCGACAAGATCAATTCCTACCGGCCGCCGCGCGTGCCGACCGAAGCTTTCACGCGCTGGCTCGAGTAGGGCCGGCCACCGGCCTCAGAGCGTGAGAGGCAATCCAATGCGCCCGCGCCGGGGTGGCCAAGGGCGGTGGGGTAGGCGCGTCGCGCAGCCAAGGCTGGTGCGTTGGCAAGCGGCGCAACACCCCCCAGCGCCCTTGGGTACCCCGGCCCTGCGGGTGAGGCCCCAAAACCGGCACACTCGTTGTTGCAAAGCCTCCCCGGGGCCCCACCCCGGCTGCGCTTTGCGCCTAGATTGGACCTGTTTTGGAGCCTCACGCGGGTGCATCGGATTGCCTCTCATGCTCTCAGCCCTTGAATGCCGGTGGGCGCTTTTCCA
>JANLQZ010000758.1:0-13567 GCA_031368125.1 Betaproteobacteria bacterium | reverse complement strand
TCTTGAAGCTGTCAGCCCAGGGTCTGCCCCAGTCCTGGATTTCACTCGAGCAGGCGGTGATTCATTACGCCGCCGGCGAGGTGCGCTGGGAGTCCGGTGGTGAGATCGCGGTGTTTCATGGCGGCCACAGCGCGATGACCGGCGAGCAGTCGATCATTGCGGTCAACAGCATCATCGGTACCAAGGGCGTACCGAACATCAACCCCTTCAATCTCAAGCCCGGCTTGACCAACAGCAAGTTGTTCGCGCGCGACCGCAATATATGCGCTTATTGCGGTCAGCATTTTCATGAAGAGAGCCTCACCCGTGAGCACATCATTCCGTTCGCGCAACATGGCGTCGACAGCTGGATGAATGTCGTCACGGCCTGCCGCCCATGCAACCACCGCAAGAGCAACCGCACGCCCGAGCAGGCGCATATGCCCTTGTTGTATGCGCCCTATGTACCGAGTCTCTGGGAGGACTTTATCTTGCGCAACCGGCGCATTCTTGCGGATCAGATGGAGTTTCTGATGACCCACTTGCCAAAGTCATCGCGCCTGATGTCCTGAGACGGCTCCGTGACGCTGGCTTCAGGTGGGCGTCGCGCAGCTGGCCAGCCCGAGCAGGAAATAGGTGCGCATCAGTCCCTTGCCCTTGATGTCCATCTGGCCGCGGGGCTCGAACCGGAAGCGTCCCGCGAGTTGCCGGAACACATCGTCGCTGACGTGGATCTTTCCGGATTCGCCCATCGATTCCATGCGGCTTGCAGTGTTCACCGCATCGCCCCAGACGTCGTACAGGAACCGCTTCAAGCCGATGACACCGGCCACAGTTGGCCCGACGTGGATGCCAATGCGGATCGCTAGATCGAACCCGTTGCGCCGGTTATAGGCATCGATCGAGCGCAACATCTCGAGCGCCAGGCTCGCAACCGAAGTCACGTTGCCTTTGCCGATCACCATGTAGGCGTCACCAATGGTCTTGATCTTTTCGACATCGTGCCGGTCGACCAATCCGTCAAATTCCGAGAATATGTCGTTCAAGACCTGTACCACCGCGTCCGGCGCCCTGCTGGCGGAGAACCGCGTAAAGCCCACCAGGTCGACGAACAAGACCGTCATGGTTAAATATTTCACCGCCTTCACGACGTTGTTGTTCTTGAGTTCGTCGGCGATCGACATCGGCAGCGCGTTGTACAACACGCGATCGGCGCGCGCACGTTCGAATTCGACCCGGCATATTTCGCGGTAAAGGGCGCGGTTCAAGCGCAGCAGGAAGTCGTCAAGCAGCCAGGAGACCGCCGCCAATGCGATCAGGTTGACGGCTGCGCCGCTGGTGTAGAACGTCGATCGTTCATCGAACCAGACAATGAGCAAAACCACGGTCGCGGCGCTGGCAACGTTGAGCAACTTGCGCAAGTTCCCGGGAAAGCAAAAGACGCACACCATCGTCAGCAGGAAGATCGCGTAAGTGGACAAGTCGCCGCTGAGCATCCACGAGATGAAAGCAATCCAGGAAAACAGCGCTGCGCCGCTGACAAAGAACGCGATGAGGATCTGCGTGCGCCGCGTATGCGTGGTGACAAACCTGGCAGCCGCAAGGAACAGCAGGAAGTACAGCACCGCGCAGCCATGCCAGGCGACCAGATATTGGTGCTGCGTGTTACCGCCCCAGACTCCTGTTCGGTGCAGAACCGGGTCGACCAACAACAAGATGGGCAGGACGACGGCCAGTCCCAGAAGGCACATCGGTGCCAGCATCGAAAACGACTTGCTGGTCAACCACTGGGCGAACCCCTGGCTGTCGCCCTGGTGCAAAGGCTCGGTTGGTGCGACGAGAACGGTGGTCATGTTTTCCCCCTGGCGCGTATGTATGTGCAGGCTGGTGAGGGCAATCCTTCAATCGCAGTCTAGCCATGCCACGCGCGGCCGCATCCACCAAATGGCGCATGACATATGGAAATCGCAGTTGCACTTCGCATCGCACGCATCGGGGAGTTTCTTCATGCGGCGCGCAGCTGGTGGCGCGAGCGAGGCCCGGCGGTCTAAGCGAAGACGCCGGCGCTGTCTTGCATGCGCTGGGCCACCTCACCACGGTTGTGCAGTGTGTCCCCGAACGTCATTTCCATCTGCGTCAGGCGTTTGAAGTAGTGGCTGACCACGCAATCGTCCGCAACGCCGATGCCGCCATGCAATTGAATTGCCTGCTGGCCGATAAACCGCATCGACACACCGAGCTGGTACTTGGCGCGCGCCAAGGCGGCGCGCCGTTCTGGCCTCGGCGCGTTGAGCTTGAGCGATGCGTAACAACTCATCGAGCGGGCCAGCTTCAGCTGCATTTTCATGTCGGCTGCGCGATGGCGTAGTGCCTGGAAGCTGCTGATGGCCATACCGAACTGCTTGCGCGTGTTCATGTACTCGGTTGTGATGGACATGGTCTGGTCCAGCACGCCTATGGCTTCCGCACAGGTCGCGGCAATTCCCATTTCGGCGGCATACTCGAGCGCCCGCAAACCATCGGTCGTGATGAGTTCGGCGCTCGCGTCCTTGAACTCCACTTCCGCGGCCCGGCCGCCATCGAGCGTGCCGTAGCCGCGGGTGTGGACGCCGTCGGTCCGGCGTTGCACCAGAAACAGCGCCATGACACCGTCGATGGTCGCCGGCACGATGAACGTGTCGGCCAGGTCGCCTACGCTGACCAAGCTCTTGATGCCGCTCAATGTCCAGCCGTCGCCGGACGCCGACGCAGTCACGGAACATAGACCGAGTCGGTACCTTGCGTCGCGCTCCTGGTGGGCGAGCACCACGAGCGAGTCGCCGTTGGCAATACCCGCCAGATGGGCCGTTGCCAATCCCCTGGGGGCATAAACCGACAGTACCGCCCCCGCAATGAGGGCTTGTGTGATCGGCTCGAGCACAATGCCGCGCCCAAATTCTTCCAACACCACCATCGCTTCCACCGGGCCCATGCCCAGACCCCCGTCGGATTCGGCGACGTACAGACCGCACAGCCCCAGCGTGGCGAGTTCGCGGTAAACATCGCGCGAATATCCACCGGTTTTGATGATCATGCGGCGGCGCTCGAAACTGTATTCCTTGGCTACCCACTTGCGCACTGCGTCGCGAAGTTGTAGCTGCTCATCGCTGAAGTCGAAATCCATGTCTTGTACCTGTCGTGTCGTGGTCGGAATTGCCGGCGCGCCGCGCCGGGCCTGCGCAACGGGATGGCGCTGGTCGCCAGGTCGTCCCAACACCACTTGCGCGACGATGTTTCTTTGCACCTGGTTTGATCCGCCGTAGACCGTCGTCTTGCGCATATTGAGATAGGTAGGCGCCAGTGCCGCGCAATGTGGTGCGCCGATCGCATTCCCCTGCCAGCCGGCTTCCATTGCCTCGCGAATCAGGGGCAGGGCGTATGGCCCGTCGGCGAGCATCATCAGTTCGCTGTAGCGCTGCTGGATCTCGCTGCCGCGAATCTTCAGCAGGCCGGCGATGTCGAGCGACTGCTTGCCTGATTTTTCTGCGGCCAGCACGCGCAGGACCAGCATTTCCAGCGTAACCACATCGACCTCGAGTTTCGCGATCTGGTCGCGGAAACGATGGTCGTCGCACACGTTTTCCGCTTTGGCGATCTTCTTGAGTCGTTCCAGCTCGCGCTTCGTGCGGTTGACGTCGGCAATATTGGTGCGTTCGTGGCTGAGCAGGTATTTGGCGTAGGGCCAGCCCTTGTTCTCCTCACCGATCAGGTTTTCAGCCGGTACTTCCACATTGTCGAAGAACACTTCGTTGACCTCGACGCTGCCCTCTAGCAATACTATCGACCGCACCGTGACGCCGGGCGATTGCATGTTGATCAGCAGGAAACTGATGCCGGTCTGCGGCTTGCCTTCGTTGCTGGTCCGTACCAGACAGAAGATCCATTCGCCGTATTGACCCGATGTGGTCCATGTCTTTTGTCCGTTGACTATGTACTTGGTGCCTTGACGCTCGGCCTTGGTCTTGAGGGACGCCAGGTCGGAGCCCGAGCCCGGTTCGCTGTAGCCCTGGCCCCACCATACCTCGCCGCTGGCGATGCCGGGCAAGAAGCGCGCTTGCTGATCCGGGGTGCCGAACGCCATGATCACTGGCGCCACCATGACCGGCCCAAATGGCGCGACGCGCGGCGCGCCGGCCCGCGTTCACTCCTCTTCGAACAGGTGCTTCTGCGCCGAGTTCCAGCCTGGACCACCAAACTGCCGCGGCCAGCCATGTCCGAGCCAGCCCTTCTTGCCAAGAATCTTCGCCCATCCCTGCACGTCGTCCCGGGTGAGGTGAAATGCGTTGTGCACTTTGTCCGAGTTCACCTTGGGCAGGTTGTCGCGAACCCAGGCACGTATTTCTTCGCGAAACCTTTGCTCGTCAGCGGTGAACGTCAAATCCATACCGGTGCCTCCAGTCGGGCGGTCACTTGATCGCCGCCGCAAGTTTCAGTCACTGCGTTTTCTGCACGATCGTGCTATTTCGGCTGTCCGGGTGGCGACAAGCCCAACTCGGCGCAAAGGAATTTCATGGTTTCGTGCAGGCCGGCCACCTCAGCTTCCAGCCGATCAATACGCTGGGTGTTGGTGCCGGCCGTAGCGCCGTCAGCCACGCCAGAACCGTTCGGATCTCTGCCGTACTCCAGGTCCGGGGGGCCGCACAAAAGATGTGCCCAGCGTTGTTCACGCGCGCCTGGGATTCGCGCCAGTTTCGCGACCAGCGGCCCACCTTTTTGTTCGGACCGGTCTTGCAACTCCTCGAGAAAGCCCTCGACCGAGGAAATGTCGGCGAACCGGTACCAGCGCTCGGTGTTCAGCCGCAATTCACCCGAAGTCTGCGGCCCGCGCAGCATCAGCAACCCGAGCAGCACCGCCGACTGCTCGGGCACACCCAGCACGCGCTGGAAGTTGTGTTCGTACCGGGTCGTGCGCCCTCCGCTGGCTTCACGCACCAGACCCTTCGATTTGAGTGCGTCCAGTGCAACGGCGATCTGCGACTCGCCAAGTTCCATCAGCGGGTCGCGGCTGGTTTTCTGATTGCAGCCGAGCATCAGCGAGTTGAGTGTCAGCGGATAACTGTCAGGCACTGTGCGTGCCTTTTCCATCAGCGTGCCAAGAACGCGGGCCTCGATCGGGTTCATGGTGAAGTCAGAAGTGGTGACGGTCATAATTCAGGCGCGAATGAAAAACATCGTCATTTTGATCTCTGGCGGCGGCTCCAACATGGCTGCCATCGTCCGCACCGCGACGCGCGATGCATGGTCCGAGCGATACGGCGCCCGAGTGGCAGGGGTGATCAGCAATACGCCTCGTGCCGGCGGACTCGCATTTGCGCGTGAACACGGCATCGAGACCACGGTGTTGGACCATACGCTGTTTGACTCGCGCGATGCCTTCGACGCTGCGCTGTGGAACGCGATTACTCGGTACGACGAGCCAATCCATCCCTGCCTGGTGGTACTTGCCGGTTTCATGCGTATTCTCACTGCCGGCTTCGTCAGCAGGTGCGAGGGGCGGCTGATCAACATCCATCCTTCGCTGTTGCCGGCCTTTCCTGGCTTGCACTCGCACCAGCGCGCCCTCGCCGCTGGCTGCAAATTCGCCGGTGCGACCGTCCATCTTGTGACGGCCGAGGTGGACCACGGTCCGATCCTCGCTCAGGCCGTCGTGCCGGTTTTGGAGGGTGACACCGCTGATGCGCTGGCCGCGCGCGTGTTGACTCAGGAACACCTGATTTACTCCAGCGCGATTGCCAGCCTGTTGTGCGGCCGGTCGCCGCCCAAAAACCAGGGCGCCGTGACGGCCTGACGACAGTACGGCGCGCCATAGAAGAAGTTCCGGCAATCAGTCAGTTTCCGGGCCGGCTGAGCCGGAGCGGCCGCATCACCTCCCAGGACGTTGCATTTCCCACCCGGCATGTCCGGGTTCGCGGTGAAACGCCAGACCGAAACAACGCGAATCGACAGGGCGCTGGCGAACTTGACGCCGATCATGGCAAAGTTTTCCATTGGCATTGGTTGCGTCAGACCCGACTTGCCGGTGTCTTGCCTCGCTCGAACTTGCGAGGGCAGCGGCGGTTGGTGCGGCACACGGGAGACCGATGAAAACCTCAGACCTCCGATATCCACACAAATCGCGGCTGGGGCTTCCCGTCAAACACCACGTCGCCATTGAACATCAACGCGGGGCGCACCCACAGGCCCTGGGCACCGTACATGGCGCGGTAGAGCGTCATGGATTCGCGTGTTTCGCTGTGACGCACAGTGCCGATTACCTCGTACCGCCCGCCTTTGTAATGCCGGTACAAGCCCTTGCGGGTCTCGGTCAACGGCGGGAACTCGGAATCTGTCATGGGACAATCCTTGTCAATGCATCCAAAAGCCTTGCTCGAAGCCTGTTCAGAACTCGTCCGGCTGACCCTCAAGTTCGACCATCCTGCCGACGCCATTGTGTCGCGGTTCTTTCGTGACCACCGCGTGCTGGGTCCGCGCGAGCGCGCGACGCTGGCCGAGACGGTATATACCGTGCTACGCAAGAAACTGCTGTTCGACCATTACGCGCCGTCTGGCAGTGGGCCCAAAGAGCGGCGAATGGCAATCCTGGGGTTTTATGGCCCGGGCGACTTTCTTCGCAGCGCTCTGAGCGAGCAGGAGAAGAACTGGCTCGACCAGTGTGAAAAGATCAACGTGGCGGACCTGATGGAGCGCCATCGTCACAATCTGCCCGAATGGCTGGCACAACCGCTGAAGGAGCAACTGGGAGCCGAGTTCTGGCCGCTGGCAGAGAGCCTCAACCAGGCCGCCGGGCTCGACCTGCGCGTCAATGCGTTGACTTCCAAACGTGATGAAATCCAGAAGGAGTTGGCCAAAGCAGGCATCAAGGCCATCGCCACACCGTATTCGCCATTGGGGTTGCGCATCACTGGCCGCCCGGCTTTGAACAAACTGGATGCGTTTGCCCGTGGCGCGTTCGAGGTACAGGATGAGGGCTCGCAGTTGTTGGCGATGCTGGTCGACGCACGGCGCGGCGAAATGGTGGTGGACTTCTGTGCCGGCGCCGGCGGCAAGACCTTGGCCCTTGGGGCGAGCATGCGCAGCACTGGGCGTCTGTACGCATTCGACACCTCCGCTCATCGGCTGGACGCACTCAAGCCGAGGCTGGCTCGAAGCGGCTTGTCCAATGTACATCCCGTGGCGATCGCCCATGAGCGCGACGACCGGATCAAGCGACTCGCTGGCAAGATCGACCGGGTGTTGGTCGATGCCCCGTGCTCCGGGCTCGGAACCTTGCGGCGCAACCCCGATCTCAAATGGCGGCAAAATATGCGGTCGATCGATGAGATGGCCATCAAGCAATTGGCGATCTTGCAGGGTTCTTCCCGCCTCGTGAAATTAGGTGGCCGGCTGGTTTACGCTACCTGCAGCCTGTTGCGCCAGGAAAACGAGGCCGTGGCCGAGTCCTTTTCTGCACTGAATAGTGAGTTCGTTCCACTTGACGTGGGCGATGTCATCTCCAACTTGAAGATGACGACGGCGGAAAAACTCTGCAGCGGCGGTGAGAATGGCCAGAAGTACCTGCGCCTTTGGCCTCACAAACATGCGACCGACGGTTTTTTTGCTGCAATTTGGCAGAAGAAGTAGATTTTTGAAGTGTTTTACAGTTTATTGGTGGTTTTTGTCGCAATCAGTAGCCAAGACCGCCAACAAGTTCTAGAATGCTAAGTTATGCGCGGCGAAGCTTCGACCGCAATATCCATTAAACCTCGAACGAAGAGTCCGCAAATATGTTGTTACCCGATTGGGCCGCCCTGAACGCTGTGATCGACTGGTTGTCCCATGGTTATTGGGATGTGTCGTGGTGGCAGGTGGTGTTGTACACCTTGCTGACGACCCACATCACGATCGCCAGCGTCACCATTTTTCTGCACCGGCACCAGGCCCATCGCGCGATGGACCTTCATGCAATTCCGGCGCACTTCTTTCGGTTCTGGTTGTGGATCGGAACTGGACAGGTAACAAAGGAATGGGTGTCGATTCACCGCAAGCACCACGCCAAGTGCGAGACGGCAGAGGATCCGCACAGTCCCGTGGCCCACGGCATCAAGAAGGTTTTCTGGCAAGGCGCCGAACTCTACCGTGCAGAATCCAAGAACCAGGAAACGTTGAGCAAGTACAGCCAAGGCTGTCCGAACGACTGGATTGAACGCAATTTGTATTCGCGCTTCAGTTGGCAAGGTGTGGGGCTGATGATGATTCTGGACCTCGCCCTATTTGGCGCACTCGGTTTGGCGGTATGGGCAGTGCAAATGGTATGGATTCCGGTGACTGCCGCTGGCTTCATTAATGGCATCGGCCATTACTGGGGCTACCGCAACTTCGAAGCGCCGGATGCCAGCACCAATATTGTGCCTTGGGGCGTGTTGGTCGGGGGCGAAGAGTTGCACAACAACCACCACACCTATCCGACATCGGCCAAGTTCTCTGTCAAGCCCTACGAGTTCGATATTGGGTGGGTCTATATCTGCATGCTGGAAAAGATCGGATTGGCGCGCGTCAAAAAGACGCCGCCAAAACTGCAATTGGGAAGCATCCGGCCGGTCGCTGACGAGAAGACGCTTGAAGCGCTGATCGCCAATCGGTATGAGGTGATGGCGGGTTATGCGAAAGACATGCGCCGCGCGTGTAAGGTCGAAATTGAGGCGCTCAAAGCCAAGCATGCGGATGTGTCGGTTTTGCAGGCGGCCAAACGCTGGCTGCACCGTGATGCGGACAAAGTGCCGGCGGCAGCGGTGCCGACCCTGGCGCAAGCGCGTGCAGCCTACCCTGTGCTCGACAAGATGGTGACAATGCGTGAAGAGTTGCGCCAGATGTGGCTCAACCGGTCACATTCGCGCGAACAGTTGGCGATCGACTTGCAAACCTGGTGCCATCGCGCCGAGGACAGTGGTATCGCCGCGCTGCGCGATTTTTCCCTGCGGTTGCGCGCCGCACGCGCCTGAAGCGATAGCTCGGAAATTTGTTTCCTAGAAGCCCGGCTTGCCCGGGCTTTTTTGACCCTGAATCCACCGCCACGGTGCGTTCAGCCCGAAGGTCGCCAACAAAAAGCCCGATCGAGTCGGGCTTTTTTTATGCCTGGAAGGCAGGCTACTTCAGCTTGATTTCCTTGTAGTCCACATGTTTGCGGGCTTTGGGATCGAATTTCTTGATCAGCATCTTTTCCGGCATGGTCTTTTTGTTCTTGCTGGTCGTGTAGAAATGCCCGGTGCCGGCCGTGGATTCTAGCTTGATCTTTTCGCGCCCGCCTTTGGTTGCCATAATATTTTCCTTTAATCAGTGGGGACGGCGTCGTCGGACAAGCCCGCTGAACCGTCCGCCGTATTCTTAAGCCTGACCCCGTGCGCGCAGATCGGCAAGCACCGACTCGATGCCGTTCTTGTCGATCAGCCGCAATGCTGCACTGGATACCCGCAGGCGCACCCAGCGGTTTTCGGTCTCGACCCAAAAGCGGCGGTACTGCAGGTTCGGAAGAAACCGGCGCTTGGTTCTGTTGTTGGCATGGGAAACGTTGTTTCCGACCATCGGGCCTTTGCCCGTTACTTCGCATACACGTGCCATAAGGACACTCCATCATTGTCCGCAACGATGCTGTTCGCCGCGTATTCGTTAACGGCTTTCGCCGCACCTCGCCCCACGTCGAAGGGGCGGTATGTAGTTCCCACCAAACATTTTCTGCTATCCAGAAATTTTGGTAAAGCCTTGAATTATAACGTTATCCCTCGCGCTGGCGGACCACGTCAAGCTTGTTCCAGGAATCGCTGGGCGTCCAGTGCCGCCATGCATCCGGTGCCGGCACTGGTGATGGCTTGCCGGTACACGTGGTCCTGAACGTCGCCGGCCGCGAATACGCCCGGCACGCTCGTCATTGTCGCGAGCCCTTTGAGGCCAGATTGCGTCACGATATAGCCGCCGGCCATCTCGAGTTGACTGGCGAAAATATCCGTGTTGGGGGCGTGTCCGATGGCAATGAAACATCCGCTCAAGGCCAGGTCTTCGGTGGAGCCGTCCACCGTGCTCTTGAGTCGAATGCCCGTGACGCCGCTCGCGTCGCCCAATACTTCGTCGAGGGTACGGAAGGTTTTCAGTTCAATCTTCCCCGCCGCCACCTTCTCCATCATCTTGTCGACAAGGATTGCCTCCGCCTTGAACTTGTCGCGCCGGTGCACCAGGTAGACCTTGCTCGCAATGTTCGAAAGGTACAGGGCCTCTTCCACCGCGGTATTGCCGCCGCCAACCACGCAGCACACCTGGTCGCGATAGAAGAACCCGTCGCATGTCGCGCAGCCTGAGACGCCTTTGCCCATGAAGGCGGTTTCAGAAGCGAGACCCAGGTATTTCGCGGATGCGCCGGTGGCAATGATCAACGCGTCGCAGGTGTAGTCGAAGCTGTCGCCCTTCAATGAAAATGGCCTGTTGGACAGGTCGACGGCGTTGATGTGGTCAAACACGATCTCAGTCTTGAAACGCTGCGCGTGGTCCAGGAATCGCTGCATCAACTCCGGCCCCTGCACGCCGTGCACGTCGGCGGGCCAATTGTCGACGTCGGTGGTGGTCATGAGTTGACCCCCTTGCGCGATGCCGGTGACCAGCACCGGATTGAGGTTGGCGCGTGCCGCGTAGACCGCCGCGGTGTAGCCGGCGGGGCCAGAGCCCAAAATCAGCACGCGGGCATGTTTGGTAGTTGTCATGGTGGGGGCAGGGGTGTAAGAATTGGTTAGGTAGCAAAGGTTTCGGGGTAAACGCCATGGCGCGGCCGCCGACGCGTCGACCACAATGGCGGGATTCGCAACCAGTTTGATTGTAAGAAGTGAATAATTGTTCTAAGGATTCGGGATGTCGATGTTGACCAATCTTGACCTGATACGGCGGGTCCCCTTGTTTGCGATGCTGACGCCGGCGCAGGCCGAATCACTGGCCGGCGCCGTGGGCAAGCGCCGCTTCAAGCGCGGGGAGTTCATTGTCGAACAGGGGAAGAAATGCGAGTCGCTGTTCATCATCCTGGCTGGTCGGGCACGGGTCGTGGTCACGGATCGGCGGGACCGCGAAGTCATATTGGCCACCATGCATCCGGGTGACTATGTGGGTGAAATGAGCCTGATCGACCATGAGCCCCATTCGGCGACGGTGGAGGCTGAGGTTCAGACCGACGCACTGGTGCTTGGGGGAGAGGATTTCACGCGCTGCCTGCTGGAGAACAACTCGACCGTGGCTGCTGTCATGAAGGGTTTGGTGCAGCGTTTGCGCAGTGCGGATCGCAAAATCGAATCGCTGGCGTTGATGAATGTCTATGGTCGGGTTGCCAACGTACTGCTTGACAGCGCCGTTCCGAATGCCGACAACGTCCGCGTCATTCGAGACAAGATATCGCGCCAGGATATTGCGAAAATGGTCGGCGCGTCGCGCGAGATGGTCAGTCGCGTCATGAAGGATTTCGAGGAGCAGGGATTCATCGAGACCCGAGAGGACGGCAGCCTGCTCGTCATGGAGCGCCGCCTCAAGCCGCGCTAGCGCTGCGCCAGGTGGTTGCGCTGTGGGGTAAGCTCGCGCAAACCGCTTTGCCGCATGACCTACTCACTTGACACCCTGATTGCCCCTTCGCGCCCCGTGACCACATCGCGCCAGAGCGGAGTCGGACGTTTCGTGGTCGAGATGGGCCTCGTGCTGGCGGCCGCTCTCTTGCTGTTCTGGCTGCTGGCAATGCTCAGTTATTCGGCGCTGGACCCGGCTTGGTCTACTTCTGGCGGCGGGCAATTGCTGCACAACCGGGGTGGGCGCGTTGGCGCGTGGGTGGCGGACGCGAGTTACTACTTGTTCGGATTCTCGGTTTGGTGGGGCTTTGCCACCGCGGTGCGGGCTTGGCTGGCCGCATTGGCTGCATGGCTGCGGCACCACGACGCCGACCCAGGCCTGGTCGGCCCCAGCGGGTCGCTGGCGCACAGGCTGTTGTCTGGAAAGACCGGGTTTTGGATTGGTCTGGTCTTTTTGATGTGCACCAGTTGCGCGCTTGAGTGGTCACGGCTGTACCACTTCGAACCCTACCTGCCTGGGAGCAGCGGCGGGATTGTGGGCGCACTGTTGGGTGCAGGCGGTGTCAAATGGTTGGGCTTTACCGGCTCCGGTCTGGCTGCGATCGCGCTGGGACTGGCTGGATCCTCGCTCGCGTTCCGCTTCTCCTGGGGCAGCGTGGCCGAACGCATCGGTGCCGCCTTGCATTCCCGGCTGGAGTTGAGCCGCAGGAAACGCGAGATCGTCGAGGACTTGGCGCTTGGCCAACAGGCTGCACGCGAGCGCGACGAAGTGGTGACCGAGGAGCGCGTTGAAATCAAGGAGCACCATCACGCGCCGGTGTCGGTGGAGCCTGTGGTCCTGGATTTGCCGCGCAGCGAACGCGTCGCCAAAGAGCGTCAAAAGCCGCTGTTCGCCGAGATGCTCGACAGCAAGTTGCCCCAGGTTGACCTGCTCGATGCCGCGCAGGCGCGCCAGGAAACCGTTTCGGCCGAGACGCTGGACATGACCAGTCGCATGATCGAGAAGAAGCTCAAGGATTTCGGCGTCGAAGTGTGGGTGATCCTGGCGCTTCCCGGCCCGGTCATAACACGTTATGAAATCGAGCCGGCAATCGGTGTCAAAGGTTCTCAGATTGTGGGCCTGGCCAAGGATCTTGCACGCAGTTTGAGCCTGACGTCGATCCGAGTGGTCGAAACCATCCCGGGCAAGAACTACATGGCGCTGGAGCTTCCCAACGCAAAGCGGCAGTCGATCAAACTGTCCGAAATTCTCGGCTCCAAGGTCTACAACGAGGCCAAGTCGATGTTGACGATGGGCCTGGGCAAGGACATCGTGGGCAATCCGGTGGTGGCGGACCTGTCCAAGATGCCCCATGTGCTCGTCGCTGGCACGACGGGCTCCGGCAAATCGGTGGGTATCAACGCCATGATCCTGAGTCTGCTGTACAAGGCCGACGCCCGCGACGTGCGACTGCTGATGATCGACCCCAAGATGCTCGAGATGTCAGTCTACGAGGGCATTCCGCACCTTCTGGCCCCAGTGGTGACCGACATGCGACAGGCTGCCCACGGACTGACCTGGTGCGTGGCGGAGATGGAGCGCCGCTACAAACTCATGAGCAAGCTGGGCGTGCGCAACCTGGGCGGCTACAACACCAAGATCGACGAGGCCAAGGCCCGCGGCGAGTTCATCCGCAACCCCTTCAGCCTGACTCCCGAAGAACCGGAACCGCTGGACCGCCTGCCGCACATCGTCGTGGTCATCGACGAACTCGCGGACCTCATGATGGTGGTCGGCAAGAAGATCGAGGAGTTGATAGCGCGCCTGGCCCAGAAGGCCCGTGCTGCGGGCATTCATTTGATACTGGCGACGCAGCGGCCGAGCGTCGATGTGATCACCGGCCTGATCAAGGCGAATATTCCGACCCGCATTGCGTTCCAGGTCAGCAGCAAGATCGACAGCCGGACCATTCTGGACCAGATGGGCGCCGAGGCATTGCTTGGCA
>JANLQZ010000757.1:0-1981 GCA_031368125.1 Betaproteobacteria bacterium | reverse complement strand
GAGGGTCTCAGCTACATGGAGCTGCGCGGTAGCCCGCACAAATACCGGGCGCGCGACCCATCGGGCTTTCTTCTGGAATTGCGGCACGCGCTGGCGGCGGCTGGTGCATGCACCGGCGATACCGGGCTCCGCCAGGCTTCGTCAGACGCGCCACGCATCGGTTTCATCTGGATCCTGGACCGCCGCCAACGCCAAGACCTGCCTGCCGTGGTGCAGCAGGCGATGGCCGCCAAAAAGCATCTTCCAGGCTTTCTGCTGGGACTGGACCTGGCGGGTGACGAGGGGACGCAAGACCCGTCCAGACTGGCACCAGGGTTTCTGCCGGCTTTTGAAGCTTGCACCTCCATCACAATTCATGCCGGCGAAGGCGAAAGTGCGGAAAATATCTGGCAAGCCGCCTACCACCTCCACGCCGACCGCATCGGGCATGGGCTAACGTTGGCTGCCCATCCGGAGCTGGCCGCGCGCTTTCGCGACCGGGGCATTTGCCTTGAACTGTGCCCCAGCTCGAACCGTGAAGTTGTGGGTTTCCACGACCCTGCTTTTCCTGCATCAAACGGGCGGCCGCGTTACCCACTGCGCCAATTCTCGAACGATGGTCTGCCGCTGACCCTGTGTACCGACAACCCCGGCATTTCCGGCACCACTCTGACCGGCGAATACCTTGCCGCAGCGCGTATGACCGAGGGCGGTCTGTCGCAGTGGGAGTGCCTGGCGCTGATGCGTCAGGCCTTCGTGCATTCATTTTTGCCCAGCGGCGAGCGCGAGCAAATGCTCAAGTCGACCGACCACCGGGTATTTCAACTGTTGACACCTTCCCCTTCGCCATGATGCCCCTGCCCACCGATCTCCCCCTATCGCGCTACCGCTTCACCGCCGTCATGCGCGCCGGCGTGCGACTGCCGGGTTTTGCGGGTTCGCTGCTGCGCGGGCAGTTTGGCGCGGCTCTGCGGCAGGTGGCCTGCATGACGCGCCAGCCCACCTGCGGCGGCTGCCCGCTGCTGCGTACTTGCCCCTACACGCGCGTCTTCGAGGCGGCGCCGCCGCCCGCGCACGAGTTGCAGAAGTTCAGCAACATTCCCAACGCCTATGTGATCGAGCCACCACTCGCCACGGCCGACCTGGCGCCTTCCGACCTGCGATCCGGCGATGTACTGGTCTTCCACATGGTGCTCGCGGGCGAGGCGATCGCGCAGTTGCCGCTGATCGTGTTTGCCTGGCAGCGCGCGCTGGCCCAGGGGCTCACGCGCGAGCGCGCCGCGGCAGACTTGCACAGCGTGGAATGGCTGGACGGCCATGGTGATGCGCACTCCATCTGGGAGGCCAGTGCGCCCACGCTGGTGGAGCACAACGCAACGATCAGCGTGCCCCCTGTGGATGACACCGGTTCATCGCCGCTGACCAGCCTCACCCTGCACATCCGTACACCGATGCGGCTGCAGCACCAGGGGCACCCGCTGCGCCCCGACAACCTTACACCGCGCGTGCTGGTGGCGGCGCTGGCCCGGCGCCTGGCACTGGTGATGGAGTTCCACGCGGGCCAAACACACTGGGGCGCGGCGGTGCCGCCGCTGGCGCAATTGGCCGAATCGATGACCGACCAACGCGACCTGCACTGGCACGACTGGACGCGCTACTCATCGCGCCAGCGGCAGGAAATGACACTCGGCGGCGTGCTGGGCCGCTGGACCTTGAACGGCGACCCAGCCACACTGGCCGCGTTGTGGCCGTGGTTATGGTTCGGGCAGTGGCTGCACGTGGGCAAGAATGCAACCATGGGCATGGGTGGGTATACGCTGGAAGGAGTCACCGCATGAGCAACCAACTTGACTTGACTTCGCTGCGCGATGCTTTGGCGTCGTTGCGCCGCGGTCTGGCGCGCTGGCAAGCCCACGCACAGGCATTGCTGGTGTTGTTGCAAATCCGCGATCACAGCGATGCTTGAGCTCGCGCCATCGGAGTTGGCGCTGATCCGCCAAAT
>JANLQZ010000677.1:0-3100 GCA_031368125.1 Betaproteobacteria bacterium | reverse complement strand
ATTCGTTGGCGCTCGACGAGGCGGCGCTGCACCAGGGCAAGCTCGCATTGAGCCAGGCCACCGGTGTGTTTCGTGACGGCACGCCGTTCGCGCTTCCGATGGATGACCCGGCGCCATTGGCAATCGACGTGGCGGCCGATGTGCGCGACGCGCGCGTGGTGCTGGCGCTCGCGCTTGTCCGCCCGGGTGTGGCGGAGAGCGATGTCGAAGATGCGTCCGCCGCCATGCCGGCACGTTTCCACGCCACCGAAATGGACGTGGCCGACAGCCATGCCGCCAGCCTGCGCCAGGCGCCGCTGCAGATCGGGCGCCTCAACCTGCGGCTGATGCTCGAGCGCGACGCCAACGAAGGCTACAGTTGTCTCGGAGTGGCGCGCATAGTCGAACGCCGCACCGATGGCCGGCTGCTGCTCGACCCCCAGCACCTGCCGCCCATGCTGCACGTGCCAGAGAACACGGTCGCGGACGGTTTTGTGCGCGAAATCATCGGGCTCTTGCACCAGCGCGGCGAGGCCCTGGCGGCCCGGCTGGCACAACCCGGGCGCGCCGGCGTGGGAGAAATCTCCGATTTCCTGCTGCTGCAGGTATGCAACCGCTATGAACCGCAACTGGTGCATGCGCGCCAGTCACCGGTGTTGCACCCAGAGCATTTTTTCGCGCTGCTGCTGGCGTTGGCCGGTGACCTGTCCACCTTTCGCGACAGCAAGCGACCGAGCGAACTCGTACCCTACAACCATGACGACCCGGCGCGTTGTTTCCATGCGCTGATGAATGACCTGCGCCAGTCGCTCTCGATGGTGCGCGAGCAGTCGGCGATCCCGATCGAGCTGCAGGAGCGCAAGTACGGAATCCGCGTGGCGATCATCCCGGACCTTGAGTTGCAGCGCAGCGCCGTGTTCGTGCTGGCAGTCAACGCCCAGATGGACAGCGAGCAGGTGCGCGCGCGTTTTCCGACCCAGGTCAAGATCGGGCCGGCCGAACGCATCCGCGACCTGGTCAACCTGCAGTTGCCCGGCGTGACGCTGCGGGCGCTGCCGGTGGCGCCGCGCCAGATCCCGTTCCATGCCGGGTTTTGTTACTTCGAACTCGAAACCCGCGGCAACGAGATGTGGCGCCAGCTGGAGACCTCGGGTGGTCTGGCGATGCACATCGCCGGGGATTTTCCCGGGCTGGAACTGGAATTCTGGGCAATACGGCCGTGAACGCTGACCATCGGCGCCGCACAACGTGGGTACACCCATGAATGAACCCGATCCGTTTTCCGCGTTCGAATCCGAGCGCACCGTCATCAAGCCTTCGGCCGGCCGCGGACCGCGTACCGGTGTGCCGCCACCGGTCGAGCCGTCGCCGGCGCAACCCGAAGTGGCGGCGCAGCCCGAGGTGCCGGGCGGCGCTGGCATGAGCCCCCTGCTGCAACTGGCGTCGCCGTTGCTGATCGCCGGTGCGCGCATCCGTGTGATGCCACAACACGCCGATCCTGCCGCCCTGCGCGCGGCGTTGGTGGAGGCGGTACGCAAGTTCGAGGCCGGCGCACGCGCCCGTGGGCTGCCCAACGAGCAGGTCGTGGCCGGCCGGTACCTGCTGTGCACATTCGTGGACGAGTGCGCCTCGAGCACGCCCTGGGGCGGGTCCGGCGCCTGGTCGTCACAAAGCCTGCTGGTGCTGTTCCATAGCGAATCGTGGGGCGGCGAGAAGTTGTTCCAGCTGCTCGGCAAGCTGGCTGAAAACGTGGCCGCCAATCGCGGCCTGCTCGAACTGATCTATTCCATCCTCGCGCTGGGTTTCGAGGGCCGTTACCGGGTGCTCCAGGACGGCCGGTCGCAGCTCGATGCGGTGCGCGAGAAACTCGCGCTGATGCTGCGCGAGCAAAGCGGCACGGCGGCGCCCGAGCTGTCGCCGCACTGGGCCGGCGTGCCTGTGGCGGCGGCGCGCCTGCGCGACGGCATACCGGTGTGGGTCGCGGCAACGGCGGCAGCATTGCTGCTGGCGGTGGTTTTTGTCGCGATGCGCATGCTGATCGCCAACCAGAGCAACGATAGCTTCACGGCGTTGCAGGCGCTCGATGTCAAGGCAGCCGCTTTGCCGCCACCGCCACCGCCGCCACCGGCCGCTGCGGTGCCACGGCTGTCCGGATTCCTCAAGGCCGAAATCGACGCCGGTCTGGTCGAGGTGCGTGACCTCACCGACCGTTCGGTGATCGTGATCCGTGGCGACGGCATCTTCGGCCCGGGCAGTGCCGAGGTGACTGCCAAGGTGTTGCCGCTGTTCGAGCGGATCGCCGAAGAACTGCAGCGCCAGCCGGGCCAGATACTGGTCACCGGCCACACCGACAGCCAGCCGATCCGTTCGATCCGTTTTCCTTCCAACTGGCATCTTTCGCAGGAGCGTGCGCAGGCGGTCAAGGACCTGCTGGTGGCCCGGATCAAACCCGAGCGTATCCGGTCCGAGGGGCTGGCCGACACGCAGCCGTTGGCCGACAACGCCACGCCCGCCGGCCGCGCGAAAAATCGTCGGGTTGAAATCACCTTGCGCGTGGCCCCGGCGGCGTGACATTCGCCAGCGCCGTGTTTTAGGATTTCTCGATGAAGCGATGGATGAACTGGTTGGTCAGTCCGACGGTGCTCGGAACGCTCGGGCTGCTGGTCCTGTCGGCGCTGGTCTGGTGGGTCGGCCCGCTGCTGGCGATCGGCAACTGGCGCCCGCTCGATGGCGTCTGGTGGCGCCTGCTCGTGATCGGCCTGTTGTGGCTGGTGTGGATCGCGCAGCGCGTCTGGCGGCATGTGCGCCAGGGCCGGGCCAACAAGGCGCTGCTGCAGGGGATTTCCAGCGGCGCCAGCGCCATCGACCGCGAGAGCGAGGTGCTCAACCAGCGTTTTAGCGAGGCGATCGAAAAACTCAAGAGCGCCGGCAAAGGGCGTTCACGCATCGGGGGCGTCAGTTCGCTGTATGCGCTTCCCTGGTATGTCTTCGTGGGTGCGCCAGGCTCGGGCAAGACCACCGCGCTGCAAAACGCCGGGCTGCAGTTCTTGCTGACCGAGGGCCAGACCGGCGGCCCGGTCAAGGGTGTCGGCGGCACGCGCAATTGCGACTGGTGGTTCAC
>JANLQZ010000675.1:0-2000 GCA_031368125.1 Betaproteobacteria bacterium | reverse complement strand
GGTGATCTGGCTGGCCTGCTGCATGGCGCGCGAGGTCAGGCCGATCTTGTGGCCACGCGCCGTGCGGCCGGCCGCCAGCTTCAGCTGCACCCAGGCCCGCGCCACCTGGTAGCCGTCTTCGATCGTCATGCCGGGAAAACGCCGGGAGAAATGTTCGACCTGCATCCGCGACACCTCGGCCTGCTGGAGTTCGGCCGCGAGTTGGGCGATCAAGGCTTCGGAAAACATCGGTCGCGGTTCAGAGCGTGAGAGGCAATTCAATGCGCCCGCGCCGGGGTGGCCAAGGGCGCTGGGGTAGGCGCGTCGCGCAGCCAAGGCTGGTGCCTTGGCAAGTGGCGCAACACCCCCCAGCGCCCTTGGGTACCCCGGCCCTTCGGGTGAGGCCCCAAAGCAGGCCCACTCGTTGTTGCAAAGCCTCCCCGGGGCCCAACCCCGGCTGCGCTTTGCGCCTAGATTGGACCTGTTTTGGGGTCACACGCGGGTGCATTGGATTGCCTCTCACGCTCTCAGGTGGCGCCGTTCTGGAACAGCGGGTGCAGGTTGCTGTGTTTGGCGTCGAACACCTCGTGCCCTTCGTCGATCTGCAGCGTGATGCCGATATGGCGCTGCTTGAACACCGGCTGGAAATGCGCCTTGGTGGCCATCAGCAGCGCGTCGCCGGCGCGCCGGCGGGTCGCGTCGTTGCGGCCCTCGCCCATACGCAGGTTGAGGTAGACGAAGGCATAGTCGGCCTGCCCGTCCGCGACCGCATAATGCGCCGCCGGGTAGGCCAGCACGCGCGTACCGCCGGTCGGGAAGACCTGTTTTCCGGCGTCGTCATGCACCAGCAGCATCGCGTCCGCGAGGCTGCGGCACAACACCGTCATGTCGGTCTCGGCCTCGAGGTTGGGTGTGTAGAGAATGACGAGGTGCGGCATGGGGCAGTCCTGTTTATGCGGCCAGCGGCGTGACGGGAAACACGGCATTGATCTGCCCGGTGCCCGAACTGCCGAAATAGGGCGTGATGATCTCGGCCGGCGCGGCGTAGTTATCCCAGCCCAGGGCGCCCAGCAGCATCGCGGTGTCGTGCATGCCGCCTTCGCCCCAGCACTTTTCGTTGTACAGCGGCAGCATGGCGCAAAAGGTCTTCCAGTCGGCGCGGGTCCAGAGTTCGACCACGCGCCGGTCGACCTGTTCCAGAAAAGGGTCCCACACCTTGTGCATGAACTCGGGTGCGGTTCCGTTGTCGGCGAAGTGGTGGCTGAGCGACCCGCTGGCAAAGATGGCGACGGTGCCGTCGTAACGCTGTTCGATGGCGCGGCGCACCGCCAGGCCGAAACGCGCACTCTCGCGCAGGTCGTGCCAGACACACCATCCGGCCACCCCGACCACCTTGTAATGCCGGTCGGCGTTCATGTAGCGCATCGGCACCAGCGTGCCGTATTCGAGCCCGAGCGAGGTGTCGGAATGCGCGCGGCTCCTGACCCCCATCTCGTTGGCGACCTCGGCGATCAGGTGCCCGAGCGCCGGATTGCCCGGGTAGGCGTAGTCCATGTTCTTGATGAAGTGCGGCAGTTCGTTGCTGGTGTAGGTGCCGCTGAAAGCCGGCGCGCAGTTGATGTGGTATTCGCTGTTCACCAGCCAGTGCACGTCGAACACGACGATGCTGTCCACGCCCAGCGCGCGGCAGCGCCGGTCGATTTCCCGGTGGCCGTTGATGGCCGCGTCGCGGCAACCGAAGTGCGGCCCCGGGAACTCCGACAGGTACATCGACGGCACATGCGTGATTTTCGCGGCCACTGCCAGCTTACCCATGGTCTTGCCCCTTGCATCGTTGCCAATCCGGCGCCCTGCAGTGGCGGCCCGGCGCGGCGCTCATGGCGTTCCCCAGCGCGGTATGGGGTGGTTGCCCAGCGCCACACACACGTTCTTGGGCTCGCAGAAGACCTCGTAACTCCAGCTGCCGCCCTCGCGCCCGGTGCCGCTGGCCTTGGTGCCGCCGAAGGGCTGGCGCAGGTCGC
>JANLQZ010000674.1:0-1995 GCA_031368125.1 Betaproteobacteria bacterium | reverse complement strand
GACCAGTTGACCTGCTCCAGGTTGCCGGCGCCCGGGCGTGTGTCGCTGGCCTATGCGCTGACGCAAAGCGGCAAGTTGTGGAGTGAATTCACCATCACACGCCTGGGCGAAGACCATTTCTACATCATCAGCGCGGCGATCGCTGCCACGCACGACATGGACCTGCTGCGGCAATCGCTGCCGGCCGACAGCCCGATCACGGTGGTCGACCGGTCGGCCGAACTGGGCTCGCTGATCATCGCCGGCCCGCGTGCACGCGAGGTGCTGGCGCAGGTCACCGACACCGACCTGTCCAACACCGGCTTCCCGTGGTTGACTGCACGCGAGATCAGCGCCGTGACCGGCAGGATGTTCGCGATGCGCGTCAACTATGTGGGTGAACTCGGCTGGGAGTTGCACGCGCCGGTCGACCAGATGCTGGCCCTGTACCAGGCGGTCTGGCGCGCCGGGCAGCCGTTCGGCATACGCGACTTCGGCCTGTACGCGATGGACAGCCTGCGTGTCGACAAGTGTTACCGCGGCTGGAAGAGCGACCTGGAGAGCGGTTATTCGCCGCTCGAAGCGTCGCTGGAGCGGTTCGTCGATGCCCGGAAAGCCTCCTTCGTGGGGCGCGATGCGCTGCTGGCGGAAATCGCGCGCGGCCCGGCGCAGCGTTTCGTGCCGCTGACTTTCGACGATGACGGGGACGCCGAGGCGCCGTACTGCGCGCAGGTGTTCCACGGCGCCGACAACGTCGGGCTGACCACTTCGGGCGTGTGGAGCCATACGCTCAAGCAAAGCGTGGCGCTGGCCTACGTGCGCGCCGACCTGGCGCAGCCCGGCACGAAGCTCGAAGTCGATGTGCTGGGCCAGCGCCGGTTGGCCACGGTGCGGCAGGAGCCGCTGTATGACCCGGCCAACCTGCGCCTGCGGGCCTGACGCGGCGATTTGATTCTTATCCATGAACAGGGGCGAACGATGAGCGAGACAGCAGAAAGAATGGTGCGCCGTGGTGGCGCACGCGAAGCGCGCCGCGCGGCCCGCGCGGCCCCGTTGCCCGACAGCCTGCGCCCCGTGCGCCCCGGCATGCCGGGCGGGCGCTACAAGGCGCTGTCGGACGCCGATGTGCTGAAGATCCACCACGCCGCGCTTGATGCACTGGAGACGATCGGCTTCGCCGATGCGCCGCCCAGTGGCGTCGAGATGATGGTGCGGGCCGGCGCCACACTCACCAGCACCGGCCGCCTGCTGTTTCCGCGTGCGTTGGTCGAAGACACCATCGCCAACGCGGCGCGGCATTTCGTGCTGCACGGCCAGGACCCGAGATACGACATGGAGCCCTGGGGCAGCAACGTGTACTTCGGCACCGCCGGCGCGGCCGTGCACATGGTCGACGCCAAAACCGGCGAGTACCGCGACTCGACCACGCAGGACCTGTACAACATCGCGCGTGTGGTCGACACGCTGGAGCACCTGCACTTCTTCCAGCGCTCGGTGGTCTGCCGCGAATTGGCGGCGCCGCACGAGATGGACTTCAACACCACCTACGCCAGCGTGGCCGGCACCACCAAACACGTGGGCTCGAGCTGGGTTGCGCCCGAACACGTGGAGCAGAGCCTGCAGATGCTGCACCTGATCGCCGGCGGTGAAGACAAATGGCGCGAACGCCCGTTCGTGAGCCAGTCCAACTGTTTTGTCGTGCCGCCGATGAAGTTCGCCTTCGACGCCTGCAAGTGCATGGAGGTCGCGGTGCGCGGCGGCATGCCGGTGCTGCTGCTGTCGGCCGGGCAGGCTGGCGCCACCGCGCCGGCCTCGCTGGCCGCTGCGCTGGTGCAGGAGGTGGCCGAATGCCTGGCCGGGCTGGTGTATGCCAATGCGATCCAGCCCAAGGCCAAGACGATTTTCGGCACCTGGTGTTTCGTGTCCGACCTGCGCACCGGCGCCATGTCGGGCGGCAGCCCGGAGCAGGCGCTGCTGTCGGCGGCGAGCGCGCAAATGTCCAGGTTCTACGACCTC
>JANLQZ010000664.1:0-3292 GCA_031368125.1 Betaproteobacteria bacterium | reverse complement strand
ACCGGCTCGCCCGCCGCGAACACACTGGCGCGCCAGGCGGACCTGGTGCTGGCCATCGGCACCCGGCTGCAGGACTTCACGACCGGCTCGCACAGCCTGTTCACGGACGCGCGCATCCTGAGCCTCAATGTGCAGCTGCTGGATGCGCGCAAGCGCCATGGCATCGCGTTGCTGGCCGACGCCCGCACCGGCCTCACGCAACTGTCGGCCGCCGCGCCCGATTGGCGCGCCGACCCGGTCTGGACCCGCCTGGCGGTGGATCTGGCCGCGAGCTGGGTGGCGCGCGTCGACACGCTCACCACGGCCGAGCCGGACCCGCAGCGCAAGGGCGTGTTGCCCTACGACGCGGAAGTCATCGGTGCGGTGCGCGACTCGGTCGGCGACAGCGACGTCCGCGATGTGGTGGTCTGCGCCGCCGGAACCCTGCCGGCCGAACTGCACAAGCTCTGGCGCGCCGGCGCTCCCGGCAACTACCACGTGGAATACGGCTACTCGTGTATGGGTTACGAGATCGCCGGCGGCCTGGGCGTGAAGATGGCCCGGCCGCAGCAGGAGGTGATCGTGCTGGTGGGTGACGGCTCCTACCTGATGATGAACTCCGAGATCGCGACCTCGGTGATGCTGGGCCACAAACTGATCATCGTGGTACTCGACAACCGCGGTTATGGCTGCATCCAGAGGCTGCAACTGGCCAGCGGCGGCACGCATTTCAACAACATGCTCGACGACTGCGCCACCGAAGCCGGAGCGCCGCTGATCGATTTCGCGCTGCACGCGCGCAGCCTGGGTGCCGATGGCGTGCACGTGGACAACATCGCCGCACTCAGGTCCGCGCTGCAGGCGGCGCGCGTGGCCGACAAGACCCAGGTGATCGTGATCGACACGACCCACACCCGCACCACCGATGACGGAGGTTGTTGGTGGGAGGTGCCGATTCCGGAGGTGTCCGGCCGGCCGGAGGTGCACACGGCCCGCGCCGCCTATGTGGCGGCCAAGAAAGGCCAGCAGCCCTGAGGCACCGCTGCGCCAACCAATACGAAAGACCCGCGACCATGCACTGGAACGTACGCATCGGCATCAACCCGATCAGCTGGATGAACGACGACCTGCCGTCGCTGGGCGGCGACACGCCGCTGGAAACGGCGTTGTCCGAAGGGCGGCAGATCGGTTACGACGGCTTCGAACTGGGCAACAAGTTTCCCAAGGACGGGCCGGCCCTGAAGGCCAAACTCGGCGAGTTCGGCCTGGCCTGTATTTCGGGCTGGTACTCCGGCTTTCTGGCCGAAGGTAGCGTGGCGGCCGAAGTCGAACGTTGCCAGGCCCATATGTGCCGGCTTCAATACAACGACGCCAAGGTCGTCGTCTACGGAGAATGCGCCGGCACGATCCAGGGCCAGATCGACACACCACTGGCCAGGCGCCCGCGTTTCGCCAGCGAGGCGCTGTGGCAAGCCTACGGGCAGCGCCTGAACGATTTTGGCGCCCACCTCAAAAGCAGTTACGGCATCACCCTGGCCTACCACCACCACATGGGTGCCTACGTGGAGTCGCCACAGGATGTGGACCAGTTGATGGCCGTGACCGATCCGGCACAGGTCGGGCTGCTGTTCGATACCGGACACGCCTGGTATGGCGGCGCCACCGACCCGGTGGCGCTGCTGCAAAGACACGTGGGCCGCGTAGTGCACGTGCATTGCAAGGACGTGCGCGCCGAGGTCGTCGCGCAGGCCCGCAACGACGGCTGGAGTTTCCTGACCGGCGTGCTCAACGGCACGTTCACCGTGCCCGGCGACGGCGTGATCGACTTCGATGCGGTGTTGTCCACGCTGCATGCGGCCGATTACGCGGGCTGGCTGGTGGTCGAAGCCGAGCAGGACCCGGCTGTGGCGCCGAGTTACCGTTATGCCGCGATGGGTTACCAGCACCTGCGCGCCATAGTGGACCGGATCAGCCAACAATCGCGGACGTGAGATGAAACTCGTGTTGCGCGCAAACAGTTGCGACAGGCGGATGTCGATGTCCGCAACGGGCCGAATGCAGACATTCAAACGGCCCGCTCGCTCCATGTGTCGTGCACCGGGCCAAACACTTGGGAGCAATTGAGATGGTCAGTCCATTACAGGCCAAGGCCGCGGCCACCGGCCGGGAGATCGTCAACATCACACCCGAGCGCGCGGGCTGGACGCACGTCGGTTTTCGTGCGATCCGCCTGGCAGCGGACGAGGTCGAGTCGATCTCCACCGGCACGCGGGAGTTGTGCCTGGTGGTGCTTGCCGGACAGGTCGACGTCAGCGTGGATGGCCACACCTATTGCAACCTGGGCACGCGCGCGAGCGTGTTCGATACCGTCTCCCCCGCCGCCGTGTATGTGCCGCCGGGCAAATCGCTGGTTGTGCGCGCTGTGGGCGATGCGGAGCTCGCCCTGTGCACGGCGCCCGCGGATGCATCGCCGCGGGCAGTGCGCCTGATCGATCCGGCCGGCATGCGGCGCAGCGTGCGCGGAAAAGGCAGCAACACGCGCTACATCTGCGACATCCTGCCGCACGACGACCCGACCGCCGCGCACCTGCTGGTGGTCGAGGTCGTGACGCCGGCCGGCCATTCGTCGAGTTACCCGCCGCACAAACACGACTGCGAAACACCGCCGGACGAAACCCAACTGGAAGAAACCTACTACCACCGCCTCAACCCGCCGCAGGGATTTGCGTTCCAGCGTGTCTATACCGACGACCGCAGCATCGACGAAGCCTGCGCGGTCGAGGACCATGATGTGGTGATGGTGCCGCGCGGATACCATCCCGTGGTGGCGCCGCACGGCTACGACCTGTATTACCTCAACGTGATGGCAGGGCCGAAACGGTTATGGGTATTTCGCAACGACCCGGCACACGAATGGATGCTGCGCTGAACCACCGGCGCCTGATGCCGAATTGCGTTCGTTGGACCAGATCCGTGCGGGCCTGGCCTGGCCTGAGCTTGGCCTGCCCTGTGCCGGTCGAAGGGCTGAAGGGTTGAAAGGCCGAACCGCCGTGTGCAAGGCGAAACTGTAGATCGGAAGGACCACCAATGACTGAACTGATGCGTGCAATCGAACAGATCGTCCGTGCTGCCGGGGACCTGATGCGTACCGCATTCAACGCGCCCGAGCGCCCGGCCTATTCGCTCAAGGGGCAGCAGGATTACCTGACCGTGACCGATGGCGCGGTGGAGCAGTTCGTGCGCGAGCAGATCGCGCGGCGTTTCCCGGGGGACGGTGTTCTGGGCGAAGAGGCCGGTGGGGCAGTGGACGCAG
>JANLQZ010000660.1:0-5962 GCA_031368125.1 Betaproteobacteria bacterium | reverse complement strand
GGCTTCACCATGGACAAGGTCGAGCTGCGCCTGTCCAACCTGATGGCATTCGACGCCCGGGCCCTTGGCAACTGGGGCTGCCCGCCCGAGGCTTATCCGGCGGCACTCGAGCTGGTGCTCGCCGGCAAGGTGCAGATCAAGCCATTTGTGGAAACCCACCCGCTCGAGCAGATCAATTCCGTGTTCGAGGCGGTGCACCACCGCGACATCAAGAAACGCGCCGTGATGGTGCCGGCATGAAAGCACGACCAATCCCCAACCGAAAACCCAAGGAGCCCCGATGAACGCCCCCGAATCCATTTTCAGCATGCGCGATTTCAAGAACCACGACCTGGTAGACGACATCTCCAAGCCGGGAATCCGTTACGAGAAGCGCCCGGCCACGACACCGGACGGCGCCACCGTGGCGGGCCTGTACAACGCGTGGATCACGCTGGACAACCCGACCCAGTACAACTCCTACACCACCAACATGGTCAAGGGCGCGATCCTCGCGTTTCGGGCCGCATCCAATGCGCGCGACGTCAACCGCGTGGTGTTCACCGGCAGCGGCGACAAGGCCTTCTGCACCGGTGGCAACACCAAGGAGTATGCAGAGTACTACGCCGGCCATCCACAGGAGTACCGCCAGTACATGCGGCTCTTCAACGACATGGTCTCGAGCATCCTGGCCTGCGACAAGCCAGTGATCTGCCGCGTCAATGGCATGCGTATCGGCGGCGGCCAGGAGATCGGCATGGCCTGCGACTTCTCGGTTGCGCAGGACCTGGCGCGATTCGGCCAGGCCGGCCCGAAACACGGCTCGGCCCCGATCGGTGGCGCCACCGATTTCCTGCCCGTGATGGTGGGCGCCGAGCGCGCGATGGCGGCCTGTGTCCTGTGCGAACCGTTCTCGGCGCACAAGGCCTACCAGATGGGAGTCATCAGCGACATCGTGCCCGCGCTCAAGGTCGACGGCGGCTTCATCGCCAACCCGCTGGTCGAAACCCAGCGCATGGTCGATGAATTCGGCCGCAACGTCTTTGGCGAACCCAGGACCGGCGCCGCGGCGAAGGAGGCCAAAGCCCTGCTGGCCCGTGGCAGCGTCGACCTGTCCCTGCTGGACGCCAAGGTGGAGGAGTTGTGCGCCAAGATCCTGCTGACCTTCCCGGATTGCACCACCCGCACGCTGGAAGAGTTGCGCAAGCCCAAACTCGAAGCCTGGAACCGCAACAAGGAGGATTCACGCGCGTGGCTGGCGTTGAACATGGTGACCGAGGCGCGCTCCGGCTTCACGGCTTTCAATGAAGGAACGAAAGACGATCGCGAGATCGACTTCGTGCTGCTGCGCCAGAAGCTGGCAGCCGGCCAGAGCTGGGTCGGCGAACTGCATCATGAAATTCAGCCCGGCGCCAGGCAACATGGCTGACCTGGTCGCACCGGTGCGCAGCTGGAGCGAAAGCGACGGCGCCTTGCTGCGCCTGCGTCTGGCGCGACCGAAGGCCAATATCGTGGACGCTGCGATGATTGCCGCGCTGCATGGCGCATTCGACGCACACCGTACGCAGGCCGGGCTGCGCGGCGTGCTACTCGACGCCGAAGGCCCGCATTTCAGCTTTGGCGCCAGTGTCGAGGAACACCTGGCAGAGCGTTGCGCTGCCATGCTCGCTTCGCTGCATGCGCTGATCCTGTGCATGATCGATTTTCCGGTGCCGATCCTGGTCGTGGTGCGCGGCCAGTGCCTGGGTGGTGGCCTGGAGGTGGCCTTGGCCGGTGGCCCCATCTTCGCGGCGCCAGATGCACAACTGGGGCAACCCGAGATGAAACTCGGCGTGTTCGCGCCGGCGGCATCGGTGCTGCTGCCGTACCGGATGAACCAGAGCACAGCCGAAGACCTGTTGTTCACGGCCCGTCCGGTTGGCGCCGTTGAGGCGCTGGCGATCGGCCTGGTGTCGCACGTGAGCGCCGACCCGCTGGCCGCCGCCCTGGCGTGGTTCGAGCAGCATCTCAGCACCAAGAGCGCCGCCGCGCTGGCATGTGCGGTGGCGGCCGCCCGGGGCCCGATGCGCGCCGACGTACGCCGCCGGCTGGCCGAGGTCGAGCGGCTGTACCTCGACCGGTTGATGAAGACCCGCGACGCCAACGAAGGCCTGGCCGCTTTCCTGGCCAAGCGTCCACCGCACTGGGAGCATGGTTGATGAACACGATTCCGATGCCGATCGCGCCGGTGGCAGCCATCATCGAACGCTGCCAGGCACTGTACGACGACCTGCATTTCACGGCGGTCCAGCAATGGAAGGCCGCCGTCCCCGGGCGCAAGGCGATCGGCTACATGCCGGTGTACGTGCCGCGCGAACTGGTCCATGCCGCCGGCATGCTGCCGGTGGGCATTCTTGGTGGCGGCGACCAGCTCGAGGTCATCCAGGGTGACGCCTACTACCAGAGTTATATCTGCCGCATACCACGCTCCACCATCGAACTCGGCCTGACCGGGCGCCTGGACTGCCTCGACGGAATGTTGTTCCCGTCGATTTGCGACGTGATCCGCAACCTGTCGGGCATGTGGCAGATCCTGTTCAAGGACAAGTACGTGCGCTACCTCGACGTGCCGCAGAACTACGTCGACTCGATCGGCGGCACCTTCTATGTCCAGGAGATGGAAGTGCTGCGCGAGGACTTCGGCCGGCTGGTGGGAAGAACCATCACCGACGACGCGCTCAATGCGTCGATCGCCGTCTACAACGACAACCGCGCGGCGATTCGCGAGCTGTATGCCTACCGCGCCGCCAAGCCCTGGCAAGCCCCCACCGCCGAGGTCTATCTGGTCCAGCGCGCCGGCATGATTTTGCCGCCCGAGGAGCACACCTTGCTGGTGCGGGAGTACATCGCCGCCACCGACCAGGTGGCGCGCGCCAAACGCGACAACGCCCGGGTCGTCATCAACGGCACCTTTTGCGAACAGCCGCCACTTACGCCGATCAAGTCGATCGAGATGGCGGGCTGTTATATCGTCGACGACGACTTCATGCTGGTCAGCCGCTGGTTGCTCGACCACGTGCCCACCGATGGCAAACCGCTCGAAGAGTTGTCGAAGGCTTTTTTGCACCGCTCGGCGACCACGGCCGCCAAGTACGACACGCGGCGCGAGGACAAGGGCCAGTACCTGCTCAAGCAGGTCAAGACCATGGGTGCCGAGGGAGTGGTGTTCGCGGCGCCATCCTTCTGCGATCCGGCCCTGCTCGAGCGCCCGATGCTGCAGGACGTGCTGACCCAACGCAAGATTCCACACACCGCCTTCAAGTACGCCGAGAACACCGGCCAGATGGCCCCTATACGCGAGCAGGCCGGCACCTTCGCGGACTCGATAAAACTCTGGAACGCAGCATGAGAAGCGCTCGTGACGACAGCAGCGCGAAATTCGAACTTCCCAGGAAGGGTTTCGCAATGCACCGGACCATCGCAGCGCCAAGGACCGCCGGTACCGCCATCGCGGGCCTGACCCGCAATCCACCGTTCCCGGGGCCGGTCCGGGACGACAGGTATCGATCGCAGTCGTCGCCGTGATCGACGCAAGGACCAACCATTCGAGGAACCCGAAATGAACACCACCGTTGCGATGCCGGCGTCGACCAAAAAACCGCAGAACGTCCAGAAAGAGGACGCGATGTGGCTGCAGAAGGAGTTGATCGCCAGGAACTACATGGAGCTGGCCACCGCGCGCGCCAACAACCGCAAGGTGTCGGCCACCTTTGTGCCGGGCAACCTGAACGAGTTGCTGATGTGTTTCGATTTCGCGCGCAGCCTGCCCGAGACCAACGCGCTGCAAAACGGCATGCGCAAGAAGTCGGGCAAGATGATCATGGACGCCGAGCGCGACGGCCAGTCCGAGGACGTCTGCACCTATGTCAAGGCCGACCTCGGCATGATGATGGGCGGCGAGATCGGCCCCACCGGCGAGGTGCTGCCGCGCCCCGACATCCTGCTGCTGTCGTACACCGGCTGCTTCACCTTCATGAAGTGGTTCGAGCTGATCCGCCACAAGTACGGCTGCGAGACCGTCATGCTGCACGTGCCCTACCAGGGCGAAGGCAGGATCGCGCCCAACATGCGCGACTACGTGGTCAAGCAGCTCAAGGAAACCGTCATTCCGACGCTGGAGCGCATCTCCGGCGTCAAATTCGACATCGACCGCCTGCGCCAGTACATGCGTGAATCCGCCAAGGCCGAGGAAGACCTGGTGGCGGTGCTGCAGTCGGCCAAGAACCGCCCCTCGCCGATCGACGGCTACTTCGGCGCCGTGTACTACATCGGCCCGATCTTCACCGCCTTTCGCGGCACGCCCGAAGCCACGCAGTACTACCGGACGCTGCGCGGCGAGATCGAGCAGCGCGTCCGCGAAGGCAAGGGCCCGATCACTCCCGAGGGCGAAATGGCAGAGGAGAAATACCGCCTGATCGTCGAAGGCCCACCCAACTGGACCAGCTTTCGCGACTTCTGGAAGATGTTCTACGACGAAGGCGCGGTGGTCGTGTCGAGCACCTACGCCAAGGTGGGCGGCCTGTACGACTTCGGTTTTCGCCACGACCCGGACCGTCCGCTGGAGTCGCTGGCCGAGTACTGCCTGGGTTGCTACACCAACCTGAACCTGCCCTCGCGCATCGACATGATCTGCAAGTACATCGACGAATACCAGGCCGACGGGCTGCTGATCAATTCGATCAAGAGCTGCAACAGCTTCTCCGCCGGCCAGCTTCTGATCCTGCGCGAAGTCGAGAAGCGCACCGGCAAGCCGGCCGCCTTCATCGAGACCGACCTGGTGGATCCGCGCTATTTTTCCGCCGCCAATGTGAAAAACCGGCTGGAGAGTTACTTCCAGATGATCAAGGCCAAGCGCACCGCCCTGTCCGGCGTGCACTGAAGGGACACCACCATGCGTTGCTTCATCGGAATCGACCTCGGGTCGACCACCACCAAGGCGGTGGTCGTCGACGAGAACCAGAACATTCTCGGACGCGGCATCACCAACTCCCGTTCCAACTACGACACCGCCGCCACGATTGCCAAGCAGGAGGCGATGGTCAACGGCCGCTTCTTCCTGTTCCGCCAGGCGCTCGGCACCACGCACGCGCTGGGGGGCGCGCTGGACGGTTTTCTCGGCCAACTGGAACGCGACTTTCGCCTCGAGCAGTATCTGGAGCAACTCGGTGACCTGGAGCAGACCTGCCACCGCAGCCTGGCCAGCGCCAGCTTCGGCGACGCCAGCGCGGCCGTGCAGGTCGCGCTGATCGAGGTGTTCCGCCGGCTACAGGCTGAGGCAGCGGAGTTGTTCAAACCCGGGGCCAAACGCAAGTCCGACTTCTTTCGCGATATCGCGGGCAGCCAGTACCTGGCCATCGGCGAAGCGGTGGCCAAGGAAGCCGGCACCCGCTACGACTTTCTGCTCAATCTGTTCGACCGCTCGATCATCGAAGTCGAAAACCGCGTCTACGCCGATTCCATCCGCCGCCACCTGCTGGCCGCGCTCGAACGCACCTTCGTCGCCCTGCCCGAAACCGCGGCCCGGCGCGGCCAGGTCGAAGCCCCGATCAAGGGCATCCTGGACACCGAGATGGTGGAGACCTATGTGGTCGGCACCGGGTATGGCCGCGCGCGCCTGCCGTTTTCCAAGGAACACATCCGCTCCGAGATCCTGTGCCACGGCCTGGGCGCACACGTGATGTACCCCCACACCGCCACCGTGCTCGACATCGGCGGCCAGGACACCAAGGCGATCCAGATCGACCAGAGCGGCATTGTCGAGAGCTTCCAGATGAACGACCGCTGCGCCGCTGGCTGCGGCCGTTACCTGGGCTACATCGCCGATGAGATGAACATGGGTCTGCATGAACTCGGTCCGATGGCGATGAAGTCGACCAAGACCATCCGCATCAATTCCACCTGCACCGTGTTTGCCGGCGCCGAGTTGCGCGACCGGCTTTCGCTG
>JANLQZ010000605.1:0-2974 GCA_031368125.1 Betaproteobacteria bacterium | reverse complement strand
GATTTCGATCATCGGCCGATTCTGCGGCAGTTGCGCCGGCCGCAGCCGTCAAGCCGGGGACACTGCCTGCCAGCGCGGCCCGGGGCTGGGGGCTGGGGGCTGGGGTCAGGTATGCCCATCGTGTTGTCATTGCGGCCCCGGATCAGGTCCGGGATGATTGCGACTATTGGCCTGTCTGTCATTGCGGGCTCGCCCCGCAATCCATGGATCCCGGAGCGAGTCCGGGATGACAAGTACTGGGGCAAGTCCGGGATGACAAGCACTGGAGCGAGTCCGGGATGACACGCACCGGAGCAAGTCCGGGATGACAGTGGCAGTGCCAGCTTCGCAATGACAAACGGGGGCCGGACCTGCCTTAACATTCCTGTCATCGCCATGCCATTCCTGTCATCGCCATGCGCACGCCCTCCACCTCCCTTCCCTGGCACGTACCGCTGGTGCTGGCACTGACTTTCATAGTGCATTACCTGGACCGCAACGTGATCTCGTTCGCGCTGCCACGCATGGCGCAGGAACTGCGCTGGTCCGACCGGCAGGTGGGCGAATACGGCCAGTACCTGCTCGGCGCATTCTTCCTGAGTTACGGTTTTTTCCAGTTGGTGCTGGCAGGCGCGGCCGAGCGCTTCGGCCCCAAGCGCAGTTTGGTGCTGGTCATCATCGGTTTCTCGTTGGTCAGCATGGCGATGGGGCCGCTGGGCGGGTCGATCGCGATGCTGGTCGCGTTGCGTTTGCTGCTCGGCCTGGCCGAATCGGTGCATGTGCCGATGATGGGGGTGATCACGTCGCGGCTGTTTCCGCAGGACGTGCGCGCGCGTGCCAATGCGTTGTGGAACGTCGGCATCATCGTGGCCACAGCCACCGGCGCGCTGGTCATCGTCCCGCTGATCGGCGCCTGGGGCTGGCGCAACAGTTTCGTGATCATCGGGGCCGCCGGCCTGTTGCTGGCCTTGCCGCTGGTGCTGCTGTTTGTCCGGGTGCCGCCGGCGCCGGCGCCGGTCGCCGGCCGGCCGGCCCGGGCCTATCGCCGCAACCCCGACTACTGGCTCTATGTTGCCTGCGGCGTGCTCAACGCCTTTTGCGGCTTTGGCATCCTGGGCTGGCTGCCGACCTATTTCGTGCGCGCCAAGGGCATCGACTTCGCGGCCCTGGGCTGGGCGATGAGCACGGTGTTTGGCGCCGGCGTCGTGGGCACGCTGTTGATCGCGTGGCTGGGTGACCGGCTGCGGCGCCGCGTGCTGCTGGCCAGCATCGGTTTTGCCGGGGCGGCACTGGCATTGGCATGCGCCATACCGGCCCAGTCCAGCACCGGCATGGTGGCGTTGTTCGCCCTGGCTGTCTTTTGCCAGAGCGCGTTCCAGGCCCAGGAGCACGCGACGCTACAACGGCTGGCCGGCGACGTGGACGTGGGCGCGGCCACCGGCACCTACAACGGCAGCAGCCTGATCCTGGGCGGCGTGGTCGGAAGTGTGGTGCCAGGCGCGGTCGTGTCGGCCACCGGCAGTTTCGACCTGGCCCTGTCTGCCATTGCCACAGCGGCACTGGGCGCAGCGGCACTGTCCGCGTGGCTGGGCTACAGGATGAACGAATCCGCGCCTGCCGCCGTCCTGGAGGCGAGGGCGTGAGCGCCGCGCCGGGCCGTCCCCAAGCAAGCTCGCACCGCAGCTCGCAGAGCGAAGGTACACCCGTAGGCGCCGCGCCGGGTCGCCCCCAAGCAAGCTCGCCCCGCAATGCGAAGCCCGAGGGTGCACCAACAACTGCGACCCTTCCGCTGCAGGGCCGCGACCCGCAGGCGATCCTGGACGAACTCCAGCAGTTTGGCGTCGACGACCCGGCCTACCGGGACGGCCGGTTGTGGAGCCTGGTCTATTACCTGGACGACGATTACAGCGCGTTCCTGGGCCAGGCCTACCAGGCCTTTGCATCGGCCAACGGCCTGAACCCGACCGCCTTCAAGAGCCTCAAGCGATTTGAGAACGACATCATCGCCTGCACCGCCGAACTGCTGCACGGCACACCCGAGGTCTGCGGCGTGCTCACCTCCGGCGGTACCGAGAGTTGCCTGCTGGCCGTCAAGACCTACCGCGACCTGGCGCGCGCACAACGCGGCGTGCGCCGGCCCGAGATGGTGCTGCCGCAGACCGCGCACGTGGCCTGGTTCAAGGCCTCGGAATACTTCGACGTCAAGATCCGGCTGCTGCCGCTCGACCAGCGGCTGCACGCCGACGTCGCGCGGCTCGGCAAACTGGTCAACACCAATACCGTGATGGTGCTGGGATCGGCGCCGGAGTATCCGCACGGCAGCATCGATCCGATCGAAGCCATGGCGGCGATCGCGCAACGCGCCGGTGTGCCGATGCATGTCGACGCCTGCGTGGGCGGGTTCATCCTGCCGTTCATGGAAATGAATGGCGTCAAGCTGCCGTTGTGGGACTACCGCGTGCCGGGTGTCACGTCGATCTCGGCCGACCTGCACAAGTACGGTTTCGCGTCCAAGGGCGCGTCCACCATCACCTACCGCAACCTGGACTACCTCAAGCACCAGATGTTCGTGTACGCCGACTGGCCGGGTGGCGTTTTTGCGTCGCCGGCATTGCTCGGCACGCGCCCCGGCGGCGCGTACGCAGCCGCCTGGGCGGCGCTGCAGTACTTCGGCCGCTCCGGTTATTGCGATCTGGCGGCACGCACCAGCGCGGCCTTCGACCGCCTGGTGGCCGGTATCGGCGCGATGCCCGAGTTGTGCGTGCTGGGCGAGCCGACCGGGCCGCTGCTGGCCTACGGCGCACGCGAGCGGGCCGTCAACATGTTCGCGGTCGGCGACCAGATGGAACAGCGCGGCTGGCAGATCAACCGGCTGCAGAACCCGGACGGCCTGCACGCCATGATCACGGCGCGCCACCTCGACGTGGTGGACGACTACCTGCGCGACCTGCGCGACGCGGTGGCGGCGGTGCGTGCCGACCCGACACTGGCCGAC
>JANLQZ010000587.1:0-3675 GCA_031368125.1 Betaproteobacteria bacterium | reverse complement strand
ACATCAATGTGGACGAACTCAATTCGCTCAAGGGCTGAATAACAAGATGAGCCAAAACCTCTCCGCCGCTGCCTTGTTGACCGTGGCAGTGGCGCCTTTGGTCGGCGCCGTCGTGGCCGGCGTGTTTGGAACCGCCTTTGGTGGCAACCGCATCGGGCGGCGCGTCAGCCACAGCCTGACCATCGCGGGCGTGATGTTGTCGTTTGTGCTGTCGGCGATGACGCTGTGGAGCGTCGCGATGGAGGGGGCGCGCTTCAACCAGACCATCTACACCTGGATGGTCGTGGGTGGCCTGAAGATGCAGATCGGATTCCTCGTCGACGGCCTGACGGCGATGATGATGTGCGTGGTGAGCTTCGTTTCCCTGATGGTGCACATCTACACCATCGGGTACATGCAGGACGACGACGGATACAACCGGTTCTTTGCCTACATCTCGCTGTTCACGTTTTCGATGCTGATGCTGGTGATGAGCAACAACATGCTGCAGCTGTTTTTCGGCTGGGAGGCGGTCGGCCTGGTTTCGTATTTGCTGATCGGATTCTGGTTCAACCGGCCTACGGCCATCTTTGCCAACATGAAGGCCTTCCTGGTGAACCGGGTCGGCGACTTCGGTTTCATCCTGGGCATAGGACTGGTGCTGGCTTTTACCGGCACGCTGGATTACGCCGAGGTTTTTGCCAAGGCCGGTGATCTCGCGAAACTCAGTTTCCCGGGAACCGACTGGATGCTGGTCACGGTGATCTGCATCTGCCTGTTTGTAGGTGCGATGGGCAAGTCGGCCCAGTTTCCGCTGCATGTGTGGCTGCCCGATTCGATGGAAGGCCCGACACCGATCTCCGCGCTGATCCACGCTGCAACCATGGTGACCGCGGGCATTTTCATGGTGGCACGCATGTCGCCGCTGTTCGAATTGAGCGACACGGCGCTGAGCTTCGTGCTGGTGATCGGCGCCATCACCGCGCTCTTCATGGGTTTCCTTGGCATCATCCAGAACGACATCAAGCGGGTGGTCGCGTATTCCACGCTCTCGCAACTCGGCTACATGACGGTGGCACTCGGCGCTTCGGCCTATTCGGTGGCGGTGTTCCATCTGATGACCCACGCGTTCTTCAAGGCGCTGCTGTTTCTTGCGGCGGGTTCCGTGATCATCGGCTTGCACCACAACCAGGATATCCGCTGGATGGGCGGTGTGCGCAAGTACATGCCGATCACGTGGATCACCTCGCTGGTGGGCTCGCTGGCGTTGATCGGCACCCCGTTTTTCGCTGGCTTCTATTCCAAGGACAGCATCATCGAAGCGGTGCACGAGAGCCATCTCTGGGGTTCCGGCTTCGCGTATTTCGCCGTGTTGGCGGGCGTCTTCGTGACCGCCTTCTATTCCTTTCGCATGTACTTCCTGGTGTTCCATGGCAAGGAACGCTACGACCAGAATCCGGAGGCCCATGCCGCGGAACATGGCCACGGCCATGACGACCACGGGCATGGCGCGCACGCGCAGCACCCGCACGAATCGCCATGGGTGGTCTGGCTGCCGCTCGTGTTGCTGGCCATTCCGTCGGTGGTCATCGGTTACATGACGATTGCGCCGATGCTGCATGGCGACTTCTTCAAGGGCGCGATCGCCGTCGACGCCAGCCGCCACCACGCGATGAAGGAATTGACCGAGGCGTTCCACGGGCCGATGGCGATGGCCGTGCACAGCCTGACTTCGGCGCCGTTCTGGCTCGCCCTGGCCGGCGTGGTCCTGTCGTATTTGATGTACATGGTGTTCCCGGCCTGGCCGGCGGCGGTCAAGCGGGCGTTCGGCCCGTTGTACCGGCTGCTGGACAACAAGTACTACATGGACTGGTTCAACGAGAACGTACTGGCGCGCGGTGCGCGCGCGCTTGGCGTCGGTTTGTGGAAGGGCGGCGACCAGGCGCTCATCGACGGGGCGCTGGTCAACGGATCGTGGAAAGTCGTGGGATGGGTGTCGGGCGTGGTCCGGCGTCTGCAGTCGGGGTATCTCTACCACTATGCACTGTCGATGATCCTGGGCGTGTTTGTGTTGATGACGTATTTCGTCTGGCGCACCTAGGAGAACAAGAAAAATGGGATTGCTGAGCCTGGCTATCTGGATGCCGATTGCGTTTGGCGTCGTTTTGCTGGCCCTCGGACGCGACGAACACGCGCCCACCGTGCGCTGGGTTGCATTGATCGGTGCGTTGGCATCGCTCCTGGTCACTCTGCCCCTCTACGACGGATTCAAGCTTGGAACCGCAGCCATGCAGTTTGTCGAGAAGGCGCCCTGGATCGACCGTTTCAACGTCAGTTACCACGTCGGCCTGGACGGAATCTCGCTGTGGTTCGTGTTGTTGACCGCCTTCATCAACCTGGTCGTCGTGATCGCAGGCTGGGAGGTGATACAGCAGCGTGTCAACCAGTACATGGGCGCGTTCCTGATTCTGAGCGGCCTGATGATCGGCGTGTTCAGCGCGCTCGACGGCCTGCTGTTCTACGTGTTCTTCGAGGCCACGCTGATCCCGATGTACCTGATCATCGGGATCTGGGGCGGGCCCAACAAGATCTATGCCGCGTTCAAGTTCTTCCTGTATACGCTGCTCGGCTCCCTGCTGCTGCTGATCGCGCTGATCTTCCTGTACACCAAATCCGGCGGCAGTTTCGACCTGGCGACCTGGCACAAGCTGCCGTTGGGCGGGACCACACAGACCCTGTTGTTCTTCGCGTTCCTGGCGGCGTTTGCGGTCAAGGTGCCGATGTGGCCGGTCCACACCTGGCTGCCCGATGTCCACGTCGAAGCGCCCACCGGTGGTTCGGCCGTGCTGGCGGCCATCATGCTCAAGCTGGGCGCCTATGGTTTTCTGCGTTTTTCGATGCCCATTGCACCCGATGCGTCGCGCGAGTGGGCGTGGCTCATGATCGCGCTGTCGCTCATCGCCGTGGTGTATGTCGGGCTGGTGGCGATGGTGCAACGCGACATGAAGAAGCTGGTGGCCTACTCTTCGGTGGCGCACATGGGGTTTGTGACGCTCGGCTTCTTCGTGTTCAGTGACCTCGGAGTGGCTGGCGGCCTGGTGCAGATGATCGCGCACGGATTTGTCTCGGGCGCCATGTTCCTGGTGATCGGCGTGTTGTACGACCGCGTGCATTCGCGCGAGATCTCCAGCTACGGCGGTGTTGTCAACACCATGCCCAAGTTCACGGCCTTCGCGCTGTTGTTCGCCATGGCCAACTGCGGCCTGCCCGGCACGGCCGGCTTCGTCGGCGAATGGATGGTGATCCTGGCGGCGGTCAAGGCCAACTTCTGGCTCGGTTTCGCGTCCGCCACGGCGTTGATCTTCGGCGCTGCCTACACCTTGTGGATGTTCAAGCGGGTCTACCTCGGGCCGGTCGCCAATGACGATGTCAGGACCCTGGTGGACATCAACCAGCGCGAATTCCTCATGTTGGCCATGCTCGCGGTCGCCGTGCTGGCGATGGGCGTTTATCCCAAGCCGTTCACGGACGTGATGGACAGTTCGGTGGCGGAGCTGCTGCGGCACGTCGCGCTTTCCAAGTTGAACTGAGAGACCTGATCGATGATTGACAACTACAGCTGGATCACGGTCTACCCCGAGATTGTCTTGTTGACGCTGGCGTGCGCGATCGCGATGATCGACCTGGGGGTCAAGA
>JANLQZ010000586.1:0-5102 GCA_031368125.1 Betaproteobacteria bacterium | reverse complement strand
GGCGTTGACCTGTTGATAATAGCGGCGGGTATCCTGTGCCGAAAGTAGCCGCGCGTAGGTGACATAGGGCGTCCATTTGCCGGCGGCTCGCGCCACTGTGACATACCCGCTATTGCTGCCAACGCCCATCTTCGTGTCTTTGATGATGCGTTGGCCCAATTCTCCCGAAACCCTCCAGTCGCCTGAATGCCAATCCGCGCCAATGGTTAGAACGGTGACGCCGATTCTGTCAATCACTGTTCCAGGAACAAATAGAATTCCTCCATATGGAGGTGGCCCTGGAAATAAGAAAGGGTCGAAGGCATTGACGAACTGTCTCTGTTGGTCAGGCCTGAGCGTGGCACGATGGACTCCGCCCCTCAGGAGTAGCGGCCCGGCGACATGAGACAGGACCATGCCGACGAGACTGACTTGCTCCGGGAAGTGGTGGTCGGGGAAAACAGTTTGAGTCGCCTCGCGCTGATACGGCGTCCGGTACTTGATCTTCGAGTTGCCAAGGTATGCGTCGAGACTGATTTCGGAGTCATCCCGAGCCCAAGTTCGAGTAAGCGCCACGCCGTCCACGTCATACACCGGGCTTAGAGAATAGACCTCCACCGGAAGCCGCACCGGATCGAACGTTACGCCGACTTCCGCATTCTGCGTGTTGATCAAAACGGGTGGCCGCAACCTACCCGCGCGAAACAGCCACTCATTATTGGGCCGATAACTGACAAAGGCCCACCGTACCTGCGCGTCATACCCATCGTCGCGTGTTCTCGGCGCGCTGGCCACGACTTGAACGGTGGCGCTCCACTGCGGGTCGAAAACCAATTCGCCCTGCAAGCCGACTAGCGAATCGGTCTTGAGCGTGCCGCCCTTGTCGATGTAGCGCAGATATTGAAAACGCTGGTCTGAAACAGCGTAGCCGATGGTCCCGAATCCAGTCAGCGATAAGTCCGTGGCGGTAGCGGCCGCGCACAGCACAGCCGCAGAGACACCCACTGCCAGCGTGCGTGTCAGTCGCAAATACGCGCGTAGCCGGATTTTCAAGCTTCCCCCGCTTTTTGGTGTTGTCGTTCTTGACGCTATTCGGACCGGCGGCGGCAACGGGGCAGTTGTCCGTCCGAAAGGCCACGATGCATCATAGCTTTGGGCACAGGACACAGGGGCCGAATCGCACTAATCGGCACCCTGCCAAATTGGCAATCTTCAAAAACGTTGGCACCACACAACGCCGCGGCGCGACCAGCCTCAATCGGCCGGCCCCTCCGGCAACAATCGCAATGCCGCGTCGAATTCGAAATTCGCCAGCGCGTGGGATATGCGCTGCATCACATGAGACGGCAAGTGCGCCTGGATATCCCCATGGCTCGCCTCCCACAGGTCCCGCGCTTCGTTGTCGCCTTGCGCCAGCAAGGTGCGCAAACGCGGTAGCCAATCGGGCAAATCTCCTGGCGCGGTCGTGGCATTGCCGTCGGACGTCACACCGTTGTTGTCGCCGTCGGCGGCTCCGGTTGCCGCCATGGCGGTGCCGCTAGTGAAGTGGGTTGTCAGGCCGGCAACCAGGGCGGCAACGGACGCACCGGTGCGGTCGAGGTTGCCGCGTGCAGCCGCCGCGTCGCGGCCCCGCAGCGCCCGCTCCAATTCGGCGGCGAGGGTCGCGATGGCATTGGCGCCGAGGGTCGCACCGAGGCCCTTCAAGGTGTGGGCGTGCCGCGTCGCGCTGTCCCAGTCGTGTGCGTCCAACATCGACCCGATGGTGGCATCGAAGCCGGCGAAGTCGTTTGCGAAACGACGCAGCAGTTGCGCATAAAGCAGCGTGTTTCCGCCGGCATGGCGAAGCCCGGCGCGCACCTCCAGCCCGGCAATGTCCGGCAGCACCGCGTCGATCCTGGCTGCTCCGGGCGGGGGGCGTACGTTGGGCAACGTCGTCGGGCCGGGCCGCGCGCCGGCAACAGCGGCATTGAACCCCGCCAGCGTGGCGAACAGCAGGTCTGGGTCGATCGGCTTGCTGACATGCCCGTTCATGCCCAGCACCAGGCAACGCTGGCGCTCGTCCGCCATCGCGTGGGCGGTCATTGCGATGATTGGCAGGTTCAAATATCGTGCATCCATGCGCAGCAGGCGGGTCGCTTCGTAACCGTCCATCACGGGCATCTGAAGATCCATCAACACCACCGCGTAATGCGTCGGCGCATGTGCGTTGATCTGTTCGATGCCTTCTTGTCCGTTGCCGGCGACGTCCACCTCAACACCACGGGTTTCCATGAGTTCGACCGCAAGCTGCTGGTTGATCGGGTTGTCTTCGACCAGCAGCACCCGCAATCCGGCAAGTTCGTTGCCGGCGGCCGGCGCCGTGGGTGACGCGTCCGGGTTGTCGGCATGTTCGTGGCCCGCAAGCCACTTGACCAGGTCGCGCAGCGATTCGGGCAGCACCGGTTTGGGCAGGAAATGGCGCGCGCCCAGCGCGTTGGCCGTGTCGTGCACGATCTCCGAATCGTAGGCCGAGACGACGACGGGCAACGGGCGCGTCGCCTCGGGACTCGCCTGCAGCGCCTTCAACACGCCGGCACCGTCGAGCCGCGGCATGACCCAGTCGACCAGCAGCAGGTCGTAGGGACGCCCCTCCTGCCGCGCGCGCTCGACCATGGCAAGCGCGGTGTCGCCGTCGTCCGCCGATTCGACGCCGTGCGGGGATGCGCTGCCAACACCGAGCGCGCCCAGCAAATCGGTCAATGCCAGCCGCGCGTCTGGCTGGTCGTCGACCACCAGCACCCGCATCGCATCCGCCCGCGGCAGCGGCGCAGACATCGGAGCCGGTGGGCTCGTCAACGGAAAGCGGGCGCTAAAGTAGAAACTGGAGCCCGCCCCGGGAACACTTTCGATCCAGATCCGGCCCCCCATCAACTCGACGATCTTCTTGGAAATCGTCAGGCCCAGGCCGGTGCCACCGTACTTGCGCGTGGTGGAGCCGTCGGCCTGTGTGAATTCCTGGAACAAGCGCGCGATCTGATCCGCCGTCATGCCGATGCCGGTATCGCGGATAGTGAAGCGCAGGGTCACGGCGTCGGTGTGGTTTTGCTCGACACCGATCAGCAGCTTGACGTAGCCGTGGTGCGTGAACTTGACCGCATTGGACAGCAGGTTCGTCAGCACCTGCCCCAGGCGCAGTGCGTCGCCCATAAGTGCGCCGCTCTCGCCGAGCAGGCGCGCCTCGGTCACGTCGAACAGCAGCTCTATATCCTTTTCGTGCGCGCGCTGGCGCAACAGGGAGAGTGAATTTCCCGCCACGTCCTCGACGCGAAAGCGCCCCAGCTCGAGCTCGAGCTTGCCCGCCTCGATCTTGGAGAAATCGAGAATGTCGTTGATGATGCCGAGCAGCGACTTGGCCGCATCATGGATCTTGTTCACATAGTCGTGCTGGCGCGCGTTGAGATCGGTCCTCAGCGCGAGGTAGGCCATGCCGAGGATCGCGTTCATGGGCGTCCGGATCTCGTGGCTCATGTTGGCCAGGAACATCGACTTGGCGTGCGTGGCGTCCTCGGCCTGTTTGCGCGCGATTTCAAGCTCCTTTTGCACCGCATGGCGCCGGCCGATGTCATCTTCGATCGCCTGGGCCATCGAATCCACGGTGCGCCCGAGGGCCGTCAATTCGTCAAATCCACGCAGTTCTCCGGTGCGCGTGGCATAGTCCCCGGCGGCCAGCCGGTCGGCGTCCTTGCCGAGCCGGTGGATCGGCACCAGCACTTTTTGCCGAATGACCCGCAGCCCCATCACGGCCATGAGAATTGTGGCCGCCATGCTCACCAGTGACAGTAATATCCAGCGTTCCAGCCGGGTTCCGGCGGTCGCCACTTCGGCGCTGGTGCGAAGGTCGGTCATGCTGACCAGTCCATCGACCGCGGTCGACAGGTCGGCCTTGAGCGCGTTGTAGGTTTCGCTGTGGACCAGCTGGCCGGCGAAATCGAGCCGCGGCGTGCCGTCGGATACGAACTGTTCCGTATCCGGGTCGTACAGTCCCTGGGTCGCGGCGAAGGCCTTCTGTTCGATCTTGTTCATCGCCGCCGTGGCGTCGAGCACGCGTTTGAGCGCCAGCAGCTCGGCGTCGCTGAATCCCTGTGATTTCATGAGGTCGGCGATGGCACGTTTGGTCCCGTCCTCGGGCATACTGTGCTTGATCCGTCCGGCGATCACGTCGTCCCAGTAGGTCTTCGGGTTGGCCGTGGCCGGCGCCGCTATTTCCCCCTGTCGCACGCCCAGGATGTCGTAGTAGTAGCGCAGGTAACGCGATTCACCCGTGGCCGTGAAAGCACGCACGAGGCGCGCCAGTTGTTCGGTCTCCTGGTGCAGGTCGTTGGCAATGCCGAGTGCGCGCTGGCGGTGGTTCTGGGCCTGGACCACCGTGTCGTAGGAGCCCTTGATCAGCACCAGAAACATGGCGTTCGCGCCCAGCGCCAGCAGCACCACGGCAAAGAACCAGGACGAGACTTTGCGCAGTCGCATGGTCGATGGCGCTAGTGCGGCGCCGGCTGCGCTGCGTCGAGGTAGCCCTGCACCACGAAGGCCGGCGTAGGACGGTGGAAGCCCTTGAGCTGCAGCTCGCCGATCGCTTCGGTTCGTGCGAAATCCGAGACGGACCCCCGTACCCGCTGCGAAATCAGGATCTGCCCGCCGGTCGCCTCACCGCACAAGCGCGCGGCAAGATTGGTCACGTTTCCGATCACCCCGTAGTCACGCCGCCCTTCGAACCCGATCGCACCGATCGTGGCGTAGCCCAGCGCGACACCGATGCCCATCGACAGCGCATAACCACGGTCGTGCCATCCGTGTACCAGTGTTGCAAAACTCTGCTGCATGGCGATGGCCATCTTCACCGCGACGCCGGCCGGGTTGTCGATCTCGACCGGGTCGTTGAAATAGATCATCATGCCGTCACCGGCGAAGTGCTCCAGGGTGCCGCTGTACTCCATCACGAGTTTGCCCATGGCTTCGTGGTACTCGCCCAGCACACGCATCACCTCTTCTGGATCCGAGGTCTCGGTGAATGCGGTGAAGCCGCGCAGGTCCACGAATACGGCGGCGATCTCGCGCCGGTGGCTCTTGAGCGGATCCTCCACCGA
>JANLQZ010000581.1:0-3676 GCA_031368125.1 Betaproteobacteria bacterium | reverse complement strand
CGGCAACGACATGGGTCCGCTGGTGACCAAGCCGCATTTCGAAAAGGTCAAGGGCTACGTGGCGCAGGGCGTCAAGGAAGGCGCCACGCTGCTGGTGGACGGGCGCGACGTACAGGTGCCGGGCCACCCCGACGGTTATTTTATGGGCCCGTGCCTGTTCGACAACGTCAAGCCCGGCATGACGATCTACCAGGAAGAGATATTCGGCCCGGTGCTCGGCGTGGTGCGCGTCAAGACGCTGCAGGAAGCGATGGAGCTGATCGACCGGCACGAATACGGCAACGGCACCTGCATCTTTACCCGCGATGGCGAAGCGGCGCGGTATTTCAGCGACAACATCCTGGTCGGCATGGTCGGTGTCAATGTGCCACTGCCGGTGCCGGTGGCCTACCACTCCTTCGGCGGCTGGAAACGTTCGCTGTTCGGGGATCTATCGGCCTACGGCCCGGATGCCGTGCGCTTCTATACCAAGCGCAAGACCATCACCCAGCGCTGGCCGTCGGCCGGCGTGCGCGAAGGCGCGGTGTTCAGCTTCCCGTCGAACCGCTGATCGCGACACAGCGTTGCGGACGCTGCAAGGAGCACCATGCACGTCGGCGTACCCAAGGAGATCAAGAACCACGAATACCGGGTCGGGCTGACGCCTGCGAGCGTGCGCGAATTGACCGCGCACGGCCACGGCGTGCTGGTGCAGACCGGCGCCGGCGCTTCGATCGGGCTGCTGGACGAACACTATGTCGCGGCCGGCGCCACGCTGGCGCCTGATGCCGCCGAGGTGTTCGCACGCTGCGACATGATCGTCAAGGTTAAGGAGCCGCAGGCGCTGGAATGCGCCATGTTGCGGCCCGGGCAGATTCTCTACACCTACCTGCATCTGGCGCCGGACCCGGCGCAGACCGCGGCGTTGCTCAAGTCGGGCGCGGTGTGTATCGCCTACGAGACCATCACCGGAGCCGGCGGCGGCCTGCCGCTGCTGGCACCCATGAGCGAGGTGGCGGGGCGCATGGCGGTGCAGGCGGGCGCCGCGCATCTGGAAAAATCCAAGGGCGGCATGGGCGTGCTGCTCGGCGGAGTGCCGGGGGTGCCGGCCGGGCACGTCGTCATCATCGGCGCCGGTGTGGTCGGCACGCACGCGCTGCAAATGGCCATCGGCATCGGCGCGCGCGTCACGGTGCTCGACAAGAACGTGGACCGCCTGCGCCAGCTCGACCTGGTGTTCGGCAACCGCATCAACACCGTGTATTCGAACGCGCACAGCTTGGAGGACGCGGTGCTGGACGCCGAACTGGTGATCGGCGGGGTGCTGGTTCCCGGCGCGGCGGCGCCCAAACTGGTCACGCGTGCGGTGGTCGCCCGCATGAAGAAGGGGGCCGTCGTCGTGGACGTGGCGATCGACCAGGGCGGCTGCTTCGAGACCTCGCATGCCACCACGCACGCAGACCCGACCTACCTGGTGGACGGCGTGGTGCACTACTGCGTGGCCAACATGCCCGGTGCGGTGGCCCGCACCTCGACCTTTGCCCTCAACAACGCCACCATCGGACATGCACTGGCGCTCGCCGACAAGGGCTGGCGGCAGGCGCTCAAGGACAACCCGCACCTGAAGAACGGCCTCAACGTCGCCCAGGGACACGTGACCTACCGGGCGGTCGCCACCGACCTGGGCTACGACTACCTGAGCGCCGACGCACTGCTCAACTGAGACTCACTGGCCAAGCTCCGTACTTCACCGCGCGGTGCTTTTGGCTACGACATGACAAGCGCCACGCGCAGTTACCAGTCTTCGCGGCAGCGCCATTTTCGCGTTGGGAGCGGCCCGGCGGCGCACGCGTGCCGGCGTTCGAAGTTACAGCCGTTCGCCCCGCTTTGGCCTGTGGTGTGCCCGGCCTGTACTGGGCATGTCAAGGGGCCGATGGGCCGAGGGGCAGCGACAGGCACGGCATACACGTGTCTTGTCCGGCGAACGCTATTGGGTCATTGCGTATCAGGCCGGCAGCGGATTGCCACGCGGTGCGCGCAGGTGCGCGATGCCACGCTGCTCCGGAAACTTGGTGGTGGTCTCCCACAGGTGGTCGCCGAACAGGAACGGCTCGAACGGCACCGCGCCGGGCAGCGGCAGCGGGGCGATCAGCGCGTCGACGCGCGCTTCGTAGAAGAACGGGATCGAGAAGCGCTCGCGCCCCGAGCCCAGCACGCGGTGCACCGTGGCCCGTATGGCGCCGGCAGTCCAGCGTTCCAGCACCTTGCCGAAATTGACCGCCAGCGTGCCTTCTTCAGGTGGCACATCGATCCACGTTCCATCGAGATGCTGGGCCTGCAGGCCGCCAACGCCGTCCTGCGCCAGCAGCGTCATGAAACCGGTGTCCACATGGCCGCGCCCAAGCAGGTACCGCTGCTCGCCGTCCTGGGTCGTCCATACGTCGGCTGCGGCCGCGCCTTCGAAAGACGACGGCGGTCGCACCGGGTAATGCAGCAGGCGCAGCGTGGAGATGCCGCCGTTGAAGGCGGCGTCGAAAGTGTGCTGCGGCAAGCCGAGCCCGCGCGCGATCGAATGCATCAAGACGCCCGACAACCGCGTCATCGCCAGGTAGTAGTCGCGCGCCGCCGCGCGCCAACCGGGCAGGGCCTCCTCGGGCGGGAACGGTGTGGCTTCCCGCAGCGGGTCGCTGTTGTCGACCACCGACGCACCGTAGGCCACATCGGGGCCCATGTCGATGCCTTCCTTGTAGGTGACCAGCCCGTCCTGCAACGGGAACCAGCCACGGTACACATTGGGGCGCGCCGGATCGAAATTCCAGCGCCACAACTTGCGGATCTCGTGCGCCGGCAGGTCGAACAGGCCCAGCAACCGGCGCCGCTGCGACGGGTCCAGGGCGGCCCAGGGGGGCAACCCGGTCACGACCAGCATGCCGGCGGTCTTGGCGGCCAGCTGGACCTCTCGGTCCACCTGCGCACGCGCCGTTTCGTCGCCGCCAAACAGGGCGCTCACGTCGACCCGCTGAATGGCATGCTGACTCACAGGGAACCCCGCGCGTGGCGTGCCAACGTATTGGGCCATGGCCCTGGTCCGGCGGCACTCATGCAGCCTCCAAACTGGCAACGACCACCGCGTCAAAATGCGCGGCCCCCGGCCCCTGGTAGCCCACGATCTTGCCCTCTTCGTCCCAGCGGCGCAGGCGCACGGCATCGGCGAAGAAGGGTTCGGCTTCGAACGCGCGCGCCTGGGTGCTGGTCATGGGGCCGCCCTGCAGCTTCAGCGACAGTCTGGACGCGTCGGAAAGCCGGTCGAAGTAACCCGGCTCGATCGCGGCGAGGTAACGCTTGGCCGCCACATGCAGCCGGACCGGCTCGGTGACCTGGGGGCCGAAATGCCGCGACAGCCAGGCCGAGCCCACCGACTCGTGTTGGGTGTCGACGCCGCGATCGGCCACGTCCTGCGGCAGGTCGTGCAGCAGGTGGCCGATGTCATGCAGGAACGCCGCCGCCACCAGCGCCGCCGAAGCCCCGTCGCGCTCGGCAAAGGCGCCGCACTGGATGGCGTGGTCGAGTTGGCTCACGCCTTCGCCGTACCCCTCATGGCCGCGTCGGGCGAAGGCCGCATGGATCTGGTCGAGTGCTGGCGCATGAATCTGGTCAAGTGCTGGCATATGTTCCTTTCCTGTTGTGTCGGGGTCAT
>JANLQZ010000572.1:0-1532 GCA_031368125.1 Betaproteobacteria bacterium | reverse complement strand
TTTCATGCAGGTGTGCCACGGCAAGTGCGCGCCGCTCAAGCGCGTCGCGCCGGGCGACCGCGTGGCGTATTACGCGCCCGCGCTCACCATGGGTGGCAAGGACCGGCTGCAGCATTTTGTGTCGATCGGGCGGGTGCAGCCTGGCACGCCGTACCCGTTCGACATGGGCGGCGGCTTCGTACCCTACCGGCACGACGTGGCCTATTTGGCAGCAGCCGAGGCGCCCATCGCGCCGCTGCTGGACCGGTTCGAATTCGTGGACGACCGCGCGCGCTGGGGCAGCAAGTTCCGGTTCGGGTTGTTCCGGGTCAGCGACCACGACATGCGCCTGATCGCCACTGCCATGGCGGCGGACCTGGATTTGCTCGGCTTGCGCTAGCCGCGTGCCGATCTATCATGGTGCGTGCGGCCTCAAGGGCCTGCGAATCCCGACCTGCCATGCGCCGCGCCGACCGCCTGTTTCAAATCGTCCAGCTGGTCCGCGGCCGGCGGCTCACCACCGCCGCCTTTCTGGCGCGGCGGCTCGAAGTGTCCGAACGCACGGTCTACCGCGATGTGGCCGACCTGCAGCACCAGGGCGTGCCGCTCGAGGGCGAAGCTGGCGTGGGTTACCGGCTGGGCAAGGGCTTCGAGCTGCCCCCGCTGATGTTCACCAACGACGAAGCCCGCGCGCTGGTGGCTTCGGTGCGTATGGCGCAGGTATGGCAAGACCCGGCGCTGTCGCAGGCCTCCCAAGTGGCGCTGGGCAAGATACTGTCGGTGCTGCCGGTCGCCGCCCGGGCGGCGGCGCAGAGCCTGGCGATCTATGCGCCGCCGAGCGGGCTGGAACCGGCTGTGCAGCTGCGACTGCAAACCCTGCGCGAGGCCGTCCAGGCCCGGCGCAAGGTCAGGCTGCTGTACCGCGATGCCGGTGACGCCTTGAGCCAGCGCAGCTTGTGGCCGCTGGGCTGTTTCTACTGGGGCCGGGTCTGGACGCTGGCGGCCTGGTGCGAAAGCCGCAACGCCTTTCGCAGCTTCCGGCTCGATCGCATGGACCAACTGGAACTGCAACAAGGTGCTGGCGCGCAATTCAGGGACGAACCGGGCCGGACCTTGTCCGACTACCTGCGCGACGCGGCGCCGGCCCGGATCCAGGACAAGCTCACAGGACAGTCCTGAACTGGTGCGCAATACCCGCGCAGCCCGCACCCAGGCGGTCCGCACGCACGTGGTGGCGCAGTCACGCACTGCATATGCCGACGCCGGGCGCCGCCGCGCGAGCACAGGTCGCACCCGTACAACGCCGGGTCGCCCACATGCGAACCGGCCGTGTGCCGGGGCGCTACAGTCGGGCTTTCGCCACCAGCTTCAGCGCCCCATGATTTCCAGCACACCCGAGACACAAGCCCGCATCGACCTGGCCGCGGCGTTCCGGTGGGCGGCGCGGCTCGACATGCACGAGTCGATCGCCAACCACTTCAGCGTGGCGGTGTCCGATGACGGGCGGCAGTTCCTGCTCAATCCGGTCGGGCGCCATTTCTCGCGCATGCGGG
>JANLQZ010000529.1:0-6129 GCA_031368125.1 Betaproteobacteria bacterium | reverse complement strand
ACTGCGCACTCGCGCTTCATCGTCCGCCCATCCGGAGCGAACCTTGACCCACAATTCGATGAAGACCTTGGCATCGAGCAGGGTTTCCAGTTCAACCCGCGTCTCGGTGCCGATACGCTTGATGCGCTCGCCCTTGTCGCCAATCACCATGGCCTTGTGTCCGTCACGCTCCACCACGATCGTGGCGGCGATTTTCACCAACCGCTTCTGTCCCTTGCGACCTGCCTCTTCCTCGAACTTGTCGATCACCACGGTCGAGGTATATGGCAATTCGTCGCCGGTCAGGCGAAAGAGTTTTTCGCGCACCATCTCGCTGGCGAGAAACTTTTCACTGCGGTCGGTCAGTTCATCTGGCGCATGGACCCAAGGCTGCCGGGGAATGAACTTCTCGCAGATGGCGAACAGTCGCTGGACATCCTTGGCATTTTTCGCCGACATCGGCACGAATTCGGCAAAAGCGTGGCGATGCTGCATTTCCTTCAGCCAGGGGGCGAGTTCGGCCCGACGTTCAATCTGGTCGAGCTTGTTCGCAATCAGCAGTGCCGGGATGTCCTTGTTCAGCAATGCCAGCACCTTGGCATCGGCCTGGTTGAATCGACCGGCCTCGGCGACAAACAGGACCAGATCCACGTCGTTGATGACACCGAGCACCGACCTGTTCAAGGATCGATTGAGTGCGTTTGCGTGCCGGGTCTGAAATCCGGGCGTGTCCACAAAGATAAACTGGGTCGACCCGAGGCTGCGCACACCGGTGATCCGATGGCGCGTCGTTTGTGCCTTGCGTGACGTAATGCTGATCTTTTGTCCCACCAGCGCGTTGAGCAACGTGGATTTGCCCACATTGGGTTTGCCGACAATGGCGATCAGCCCGCAACGCGCAGGCTGGTCGATCGATCCTGCCGGCTCTGGCCTACTTTGTGTGGCGGCCGCCGATTGCACATCAGCATCCGTCTTGGGTATCGCTGTCATTGTGTGATCCTGCTCTTGAGCGCCTGCAACATGGCGGCGGCGGCCGCCTGCTCGCCAGCCCGGCGCGAGCCTCCGATGCCACGCTCTGACAGGTTGAGTTCGGCAACTTCGCACTCCACATCAAAAGACTGCTGGTGCGCGGCGCCCAGCGTACCAACCACGCGATACAAAGGGAGCTTCATCTTGCGGCTCTGCAGCCACTCCTGCAACTCGGTCTTGGAATCCTTGCCGATGGCAGCCATCGTCGGATTGATCTCAAGGCCTTTGAACAGCCGCTGTACCATCCCGTGCGCAGCGACAAAGCCGCCATCCAGGTACACCGCGCCGATCACCGCCTCCAATGCGTCCGCGAGGATCGAAGGGCGCTTCTTGCCACCTGAACGGACCTCGCCCTCGCCCAGCCGGACCACGGCGGGCAACCCAAGTTCGACCGAGAGCTGGTGCAGCGAATCCTGCTTCACCAGATTCGCCCGTATCCTCGACAAATCGCCCTCAGGCAGCAGTCGAAGTCGCTCGTACAGCAGGTCCGCCACACACAAGTTGAGCACTGCGTCTCCGAGGAATTCAAGCCGCTCGTTGTGGTCGGCCGAAAAACTGCGATGCGTCAACGCACGGCTGAGCAGATCGGGATTCGCGAATTCGTGCTGCAAACGCTGCTGCAATGACAACAAGCCCTGATCCACGCTATCTTGATCGCCCGGCGTATTTGAGGGTCAGGAACGCCGGACCCACCAAATGGATCTCGCGTTGGTACGCGTACAGGACCACGATCCGGTCGCCCTCTTTGGTCACCTCCAGATCGCTGGCCTTGATCGAAGTGATATTGTCGACATTTGCTGCCTTGTCAAAAATGGTGCGGACCTCCGCTACCGAATTTCCGCCACTGGCCTTGTTTACCGCCTTGGCTACCGCCTGGTATTCGATAAACGTTGGAAAGACCTGGGCCGCAATCACTCCGACGACGGCCAACACAACGCCAACGAACAGCAGGCCGATGAAAGAAATGCCATGTTGCCTGGATCTTGGTTGCGCCGTCATAAGTCCCCCCTTGTTGGCAAAATCGATCTCAATTGAAGAACCCGATTCGTTTGAGGTTGCCAAAGTTCATCCATACCAGGACGGCACGGCCAACAATGTTCTTCTCCGGCACGAAGCCCCAATAACGCGAGTCAAGCGAATTATCCCGGTTGTCACCCATCATGAAATAGTGCCCCGGCGGTACAGTGCAAACCACTCCCTCGACACTGTAACGGCAATTGTTGCGGTACGGAAAATCCTCCACGCCCGGAATGAACGCCGGACGGTCATCATCATTCAGAAGCCGATGCGATTTTTCACCCAGCTTTTCCTCGAACTGCCGCACGTAACGCATCGAATCTTCGTCAAAAAACTCCGGTATGGAACTGGTCTCGACCGGCTTGCCGTTGATGCTGAGACGCTTGTTGAGATATGCGACCTCGTCCCCCGGCACACCCACAACCCGTTTGATGTAGTCGAGGCTTGGTTTTGGGGGATACCTGAACACCATGACGTCGCCGCGCTGGGGCGCAGCGCCTTCCGTCAGCCGCGTGTTGATAACCGGTAGCCTGATTCCGTAGTGGTATTTGTTCACCAGGATCAGATCGCCGACCAGCAAGGTCGGGATCATCGAGCCAGATGGAATCTTGAACGGCTCGAACAGGAATGAACGCAACAGGAAGACCATCAGGATCACCGGAAATAGCCCGGCGGTCCAGTCCAGCCACCACGGCTGCATGAGCAACTGCGTCTTGGCCTGCGATACATCACCGTCGACCTGGCTGACACCCATCTTGTCGAGTTCCGCGCGTCGGCGTGCCGCGTTGGCCTCGAGCGCCGCCGCCGCCCGCAGGCGCTGCGGCAGGAAGTGAAACCGCTCGGCCAGCCAATACATGCCGGTGACGGCAGTGGCCAGGAACAGCAGCAAAGCAAAGTTGCCTTCGACCTTGCCGATGTACCAGGCACCTGCGTACGCGGCAAAGGCCGCCAAAATCAGGGACGTGACGGCCGGCATCAATCGTCCACCTGCAAAATTGCCAGAAAGGCCTCTTGCGGCACCTCCACAGAGCCGATCTGTTTCATTCTTTTCTTGCCTGCTTTTTGCTTTTCAAGGAGTTTGCGTTTGCGCGAAATGTCACCGCCGTAACACTTGGCAAGGACGTTCTTCCGCAGCGCCTTGATTGTCTCACGCGCAATAATGTTGGCCCCTATGGCAGCCTGAATCGCCACGTCGTACATCTGGCGCGAAATGATCTCCCGCATCTTGGATACCACCGCCCTGGCCCGATAGAGCGACTGCGACCGGTGGACGATGATCGACAGCGCATCGACCTTTTCACCGTTGAGCAGGATGTCGACTTTCACGACGTCGGCGGCCCGGTATTCCTTGAATTCGTAGTCCATCGACGCGTAGCCGCGACTGACCGACTTGAGCTTGTCGAAAAAATCCAGCACGATCTCGCCCAACGGCATCTCATAGGTGAGCATGACCTGGCGGCCGTGATAGGCCATGTTCATTTGCACACCGCGCTTCTGGTTGGCCAGCGTCATCACGCCACCGACGTATTCCTGCGGCATGTAAAGCCGCACCGTCACGATCGGCTCGCGGATCTCTTCGGTCCGGCTCTGATCCGGCAACTTGGACGGGTTCTCCACCATCAGCACCGAACCATCCGCCTTGACGACCTGGTACACCACGCTCGGCGCAGTCGTAATCAAGTCCTGGTCGAACTCGCGCTCCAATCGCTCCTGCACGATCTCCATGTGCAAAAGCCCCAGGAAACCACAGCGAAATCCAAAGCCCAAGGCTTGAGAAACTTCCGGCTCGTAACGCAGCGAGGAGTCGTTGAGCTTGAGCTTCTCCAGGCTGTCGCGCAGACCTTCGTACTGGTTCGCTTCGGTCGGATACAGGCCAGCGAACACCTGCGGCTGGATCTCCTTGAATCCTGGCAATGCTTCGGTCGCAGTATGGGCCGCACCGCCGCTGCCTGGCTTGATCAGCGTGATCGTGTCGCCGACCTTGGCGGCCTGCAGTTCCCTGATCCCCGCGATCACAAAACCGACCTCACCGGCCTCCAGGCATTCGCGCGGCTCGTTGGCCGGCGTGAACACGCCGAGGCTGTCGGCGTTGTAACTTGCGCCGCTGGCCATCATCTTGATGCGCTCACCCTTGGCCAGGCGACCGTCGACCACACGCACCAACATGACAACACCGACGTAGGTGTCGAACCAGCTGTCCACGATCATGGCGCGCAACGGTCCCTTTGGATTGCCTCTGGGGGCGGGAATCCTCGCAACGATCGCCTCGAGAATCTCCTCGATGCCCATTCCGGTCTTGGCGGAACATTCGATCGCATCGGTCGCGTCGATACCGATGACGTCCTCGATCTCGACGCGGGCATTTTCAGGGTCCGCATTGGGTAAATCCATCTTATTGAGAACCGGAACAACCTCCACGCCGAGATCCAAAGCGGTGTAGCAGTTGGCGACAGTCTGCGCTTCGACCCCCTGACTTGCATCGACGACCAACAACGCGCCTTCGCACGCCGATAGCGACCGGCTGACCTCATACGAAAAATCGACATGGCCTGGTGTGTCGATCAAATTGAGGTTGTAGGTCACGCCGTCGCGCGCCGTGTAATGCAGCGCGGCAGTCTGCGCCTTGATGGTTATCCCACGCTCTTTTTCAATGTCCATCGAGTCGAGGACCTGAGCCTCCATCTCGCGCGCCTCCAGCCCTCCACAACGTTGAATGAGGCGGTCCGCCAACGTCGACTTGCCATGGTCGATATGGGCAATGATTGAAAAGTTTCTGATGTGATCCATCAACGAAAACGCTTAAGTGTTTGAATTAGAAAGGAGACGGAAATAAAAAAGGGCGCGTCGAGAATCGACGCGCCCTGAACCAACAATCATTGGCAACTGCGATAGTTGGAACTTCATTGTAGGCAAAAAGCCCTGAATCCATAGACCGCAATCAGGAAAATGACGTCGTTGCAAGGCAGCAACAAGAAATTTATACACAGCTTATCAACAACTTGGTTGGAACACCATCTGGACAACTTGTGGGTGATCTGTGGATCGACGGTGGGTCGGTCGAGTCCATCTCATATGGTGGACTCTTCCCGCATCCATATGCCCGTAATTCCAAATGATCAGGCGTCATTCTAACCAAACATCGGCATGGGCCTAATTTAAGTTAGTGACTGCAAACTATAATTCCGCCCAATTCATGCTGTGAGCGCCAACAAAAATAAATTTCTTTTGACCGGAAACCGACAATAACCCCCAGTCGCGATGGGATATGAGGCCGCCACGGCCAATCCTCGGCTCAGAGCGTGAGAGGCAATCCAATGCGCCCGCGCCGGGGTGGCCAAGGGCGCTGGGGTAGGCGCGTCGCGCAGCCAAGGCTGCTGCCTTGGCAAGTGGCGCAACACCCCCCAGCGCCCTTGGGTACCCCGGCCCTGCGGGTGAGGCCCCAAAACCGGCCCACTCGTTGTTGCAAAGCCTCCCCGGGGCCCCACTCCGGCTGCGCTTTGCGCCTGGATTGGACCTGTTTTGGGGTCTCACGCGGGTGCATTGGGTTGCCTCTCACGCTCTCAGCGCGCTGGACGTATGACGGCGTATTGGGCCCATTCCCCACGTCGGAACAAGACGTTCACCGGTTTGCTCCGGTCCATCTTGGCAATGGCCACATCGAACTCCTTCACGTTAGCGACTTCGACGTTGGCAATCGCCACAATGACGTCCCCTTCGCGAACGCCGGCACGGGCGGCCGCATCTGCCGACGTCTCCACCTTGACGCCCCCTTTGAGCTTGAGTTCCTTCTTCTGCGCGTCGCTCAGGTCACTGACCGCCAATCCCAGCACCTGGCTGGCCGCCGACACCTTCGGTTTGTCATCCTTCTCGGGTGCCTTCGCCGCGACTTTTTCCGGCTCGACCTCGGCAATCGTGACAGTCAGTTCCTTGGTCACACCACGCCGGAACACCGTCAACATGCTTTTGGTGCCGGGCTTGATGCTTCCGACCAGTCGCGGCAGGTCACTGTGTTTCTCGATCACCTTTCCATCGAACCGCGTGATGATGTCGCCAGCCTCCACGCCCGCCTTATCGGCCGGTGAGCCGCTCTCCACACCCCGAACC
>JANLQZ010000490.1:0-4773 GCA_031368125.1 Betaproteobacteria bacterium | reverse complement strand
GGTGGCCCGCACCGAGGTGGTCCGCAAGATGTGGGATTACATCAAGGCCCATGGCCTGCAGGACGCCACCAACAAGCGCGCGATCAATGCCGACGCCAGGCTGCAAAAGGTGTTTGGCAGGCCCCAGGTGACGATGTTCGAGCTGGCGGGGCTGATCGGCAAACATTTGACGTAGGAACCGACAGCGCCAGACCCGGCCGGGACAAGCCGGCTGGCTGCTGCCTGTTACCGAATCGGGTTCAAGGACCAGGTGGTGACCGTGCGCCACCAGCCTTGATGCGGTATTGCCAACGGGTAGGGTTGTGCTGGATCAGGCCGATGCGGCACTCGGCTCCGCGGCTGTCCCCCGCCCTGCGGGCTCCTCCTTTATGCCGCTGCGCCGAGCGCCGCACCGACCTGATCCGACGGGCATGGTGGGAGTGCGGTGCGCCACACACGCTCGTCGCAGTGGGCGCTGGCGGAGCGGCTCAGCGAGGCAGAAGAGGCCGCGGGCCGGGGGACACGAGCAGAGCCGCCTGGCCATCGCGCTCGACTCGCCAAAGCCCGGCGCCCTTGCCTGGTATTTGAACGCCATTTGGCATCAAAGGCGCAGGATCAAGGTTTCCCAACCGCGCTCGGCGGCGATCGCGCCCAGCCGGGTATCGGCATTGACCGCCACCGGGCGGTTGACGGCCTCAAGCAGTGGCAGGTCGTTGATCGAATCGCTGTAACCGGTGCTGCTGAACTGGCCGAGCGTTTGACCGCGGCCCTGGAGCCAGGCATGCAGGCGCGCTACCTTGCCCGCACGCATGTTCAGCACACCGGCCGTATTGCCGGTGAACAGACCGTCAACCAGTTCCGCTTCAGTGGCAATCAGGTGCGCCATGCCCAGGCGCATGGCTGTGAGCTCGGTGATGAAACGGTTGGTGGCGGTCGTCAGCACCACCATGTCGCCCCGTGCCTGGTGCTGGCGAACCAGATCGAAGGACGCCTTTGGAATACGGGGGGCTATTGCGTCACGCATGAACTCCTGTCGCAAGGGCTCCCATTGCGCGCGGCTGCGCCCGGCCAGCATCGAGACGTAGAAATTTGCAAACTCCACCGGGTCCACGTTGCCGACCTTGTAGCGCGCCTCGATGGCGGCATTGCGTGCCGCGAATGCGCCGCGCTCCAGCACCCCCCGTGCCACCAGGAAATCACACCACAACACATCGCTGTCGCCATCCAGCAGCGTGTGGTCAAGGTCGAAAAATGCGATGCGTGGTTTCATGCCTCGCGTTCACGCCTTGCGCAAATGCCAGGCCTTGGGCCGCGTGAAGGTCTGGATGCCATAGGTGGACAAGGTCACACCGACACCCGAGTGGCCGTAACCGCTCCAGGGCAGGCGCGGGCTGACACGGTCGCAGCAGTTCCAGTAGACGCTGCCGGCGTTCACCTGCGACAGGATGTGATGCGCGCGCACCTGGTCGGGCGTGTAGACACCGGCCGTGAGACCGTAGCGCGTGTCGTTCATGAGCTGCACCGCCTCGATGTCGCCGGCCACCTTCTGGATGCCGATGATCGGACCGAAGCTCTCTTCACGCATCAGGTCCATGGTGTGGTTCACATGGCTGAACACCGTCGGTGGGTACCAGTTGCCGGGCCCGGGCAGGCGCGCCCCACCACACCGGAGCGTGGCCCCTTTTGCCCTGGCGTCGGCGACCTGCGCATCGAGCACATCGAGTTGCGGCGCGCGGGTGATGGCTCCGATGTAGGTGTCCTCGGCCATCGGGTCGCCGACCTTGAAGCCACGTACGCAGTCGACGAAGGCGGCGACAAAGGCGTCGTGTATCTTTTCGTGCACATAAACGCGCTCGACCGAACAGCAGCTCTGGCCGGTGTTGTACATGGCGCCGTCGGCCAGCGATGCGGCAGCCTCGCCTGGGTCGGCGTCGTCGCACACGTAGGTTGGGTCCTTGCCGCCGAGCTCGAGCTGCAGCTTCACCAAACGCGGACCCAGCGCCTGGGCGATCCTCGCGCCGGTGGCATAGGAGCCGGTGAAGAAAAGGCCATCGATGCGTTGTGCCTGCAGCGCTTCGCCCACCTCGGCGCCACCGACCAGCGTGATGAACACGTCTTCCGGTATGCCGGCGAAATGCAGCAGGCGCGCAATCGCCAGGCCGGTCATGGTGGCGTACTCGGAGGGCTTGTACAACACCGCGTTGCCCGTCAGCAGTGCCGGGACAAACACGTTGCCCCCAACGAACCACGGGTAGTTCCAGGCCGAGATGTTGGCCACCACGCCCAGCGGCGTGTGCTGGATCTGCTCGGTCATGCCGCCTTCATCGAAGACCGTCTCGGTGGCTACCGACGGCTCGACCTGCGCCAGAAAGAAATCGATGCGCCCGAGCAGTCCGTTGAGCTCGTTGCGCGACATCGTGATCGGTTTGCCGGTCTCGGTCGTCATGGTGGCCGCCAGCGACTCCAGTTGCGCCACCACCCCGGCACGAAAACGCACGATGCAGTCCTTGCGGTGCGCCATCGGCGCCGCGGCCCAGCGCGGCTGCGCCAGACGCGCAGCGACCGCCTTGGTGGCCACCGAGGCCGCGTCATCGGCCGGCACTTCGCCGATCACGGCGCCGGTAGCCGGGTTGAGGACAACCAGCCGGTTCATGGCGCTGCCCCTGCGGGGGTGGTTGCGCCACGCTTGGAGAAGGCTGTGCTCATGGGTGGGTCCTTGCGGCACGGGCCGCGCTGAGAAAGTCATCGAGCATCGGGTCGTCGTTGAGCGTACCGAGTTCGGGCTTGTGGAATTCGGGATGCCACTGCACCGCCGCGATCCAGGCCGCGCCGGTGCCCCGGATGGCCTCGACCATACCGTCGGCCGGGCAACGCGCTTCCACCGCAAAACCATCGGCCAGGTCCTTGATTGCCTGGTGGTGCACGCTGTTGATCCTGGTGCTCTGGTGGCCCGACAACAATGCGCCGAGCCTGGAATCCGGTACCACCTCGACATCGTGGAAGTTCAGGTCGTACACGGCGGCGTCGCGGTGCACCAGCGACTGCGGCCGTTGCGTGGCGATGTCCTGGTACAGGGTGCCGCCAAAAGCCACATTGATCAACTGCAGGCCGCGGCAGATGCCGAACACGGGCTTGCCCGCCGCCACGAACGCGCGTGTCAGGGCAATCTCGTATTCGTCCCGGTTGCGGTCGCCGGCCCAGCGCTCCTGCAGCGGCGTTTCGCCGTAACTGCCAGGCCACACGTCCGAGCCGCCATGCAGCACCAGGCCATCGAGCCATTGGGCGTAATCCGCGAAACCCACGTCGCCGCGCGCCGTGTCACCGACCGGTGACGGGACCATCACCGGCAACGCGCCGCCGTACATGAGCCAGTGCGGAACCGACTGCTCCACGTACTGCAGCGTCTTGATGGCAAAGGCGCTGCGCCCCGCATCGGGGTAGAAGAAACAGGCGCTGACGCCGATCTTCAGGCGGTCTTTGATGGCGGCAACCATGGTCACATCGCGGCCTTGAACAGGCGCTCGAAATCGGCCGCCGTGCACGGACGCGGGTTGGTCTGGTGGCACATGTCGTCGGTGGCGATCTGCACCAGGCGCGGCAGGTGTTCGGCCCGCACGCCGTGCGCGGACAGCGGCCCCACGATGCCGACGCTGGCCTTGAGATCGCGCAACCAGGGCACGAACGCCGCGCCACCGCCCGCAACGCGGCAGACATGCGCCAGTTCGTCGAACTTGCCCGATACCGCCTCGTAGTTCCAGGCCAGCACGGTGTCGATCATCAAGGCGTTGGCCAGCCCGTGGTGCAGGTCACACACGGCACCCAGCGCATGGGCACAGGAGTGGACCGCTCCCAGGTCCTTCTGGAACGCAATGGCACCCATCATCGACGCCATCATCATGTCGCTGCGCGCCTGCAGGTTGCCCGGCTGCTGCACGGCCGCCAGCAGGGAACCGGCAGCGATGCGGGTGCCTTCGAGCGCGATGCCGTCGCACAACGGGTGGTAGGCCGGCGACAGGTAACTCTCGATGTTGTGGGTCAGCGCATCCATTCCGGTGGCCGCCGTCACGGCAGCAGGCAGGCCGAATGTGAGTTCGGGGTCGGCAAAGACGGTACGGGCGAGGATCCTGGGGCTGAACACGACGCGTTTGAGATGGGTGTCGTTTTCGCTCACCACGCTCGAGCGCCCGACCTCGGAGCCGGTGCCCGAGGTCGTTGGAAGCGCGACGAAATACGGCAGCTCATGCACGATCGGCCGCACCCGGGGATGGTCCCAAACGTACTCCAGGATGTCGCCCTCATGCGTAGCGGCCAGGCCGACGATCTTGGCCACATCGAGCGCGGCGCCACCACCAAAACCGATCACGCAGTCGGCGCGATGGGCCCGGTAGGCGGCGGCGCCATCCATCACCTGGCTGCAGGTCGGGTTGCCGAAAACTCCGCTGAACACCGCCACGTCGAGCGCCGCAAGATGGGTCCGGAATTCCGCCAATACCGGCAAGGCACCCAGCGCCCGGTCGGTCACGATCAACGGACGTTGGCAGCCCTGCTCGATCAAATGGGCGCCCGCCAATTTGCGCGCGCCGGCGCCGAACTTGATCGGGGTGGGGAAGGAGAAACTGCTGATGGTCATCGGGCGGCTTTCAGGATATTCAATTCGGGTCGTCGTTGCAGGCTCGGGCAAGCTGTCATTGCCGGGTCCAGGGTGTCGTCATTGCGGGCTTGAGGGTGTTGTCATTGCGGGCCAGAGGATGTCGTCATTGCGGATCAGAACATGTTGCACCGGCTGTCATTGCG
>JANLQZ010000482.1:0-4802 GCA_031368125.1 Betaproteobacteria bacterium | reverse complement strand
GCTTGACGACGAAGCCGTGGACTCCGTTTGCCTGGTCTGCCATGCGCTTGCCCGGGGACGCGGGTCGGTAGTGAATGGGCGCAGGGTCTATTCGCGATTGCCACAACGCTCGCGCGCCAGCCAAGTCGTTGACGCAGCGGCGCTGGCACACCAGGAGCAGTCGCTCGCGAGTGACCCGGAGCACAGTCACTGCCGGCCCGCGGCCCTGCCAACCATGGTGGCGAGCCGCTACCAGGGCAAACCAACGACCGCAACGGGCCGGAGGCGGACCTTGAGTCAGCCCGCGCTTATCGTGCGCACCGAATCGGACGCTGCTGAACGGAGCAAGTGCGATGGCGGTCAACATCACGTTTCTCGGCGGCGGAGACACCGTCACCGGCTCCAAGTACCTGGTGACCCATGGCAAGCGGCGCTTGCTGGTGGACTGCGGCCTGTTCCAGGGCTACAAGCTGTTGCGCCCGCGAAACTGGACGCCGCTGCCAGTGGCGCCCGGGCAGGTCGACGCGGTGGTTCTGACGCATGCGCATCTTGACCACAGCGGTTACCTGCCCCCGCTGGTACGTGAAGGCTTCAGCGGGCCGGTGTACGGCCACCCCCGGCACACGGGACCTTTGCCGCATCCTGCTGCCGGACAGCGGCCACCTGCAGGAAGAGGACGCGGGGTTCGCGAACCGGCACGGCTTCTCCAAACATGCACCCGCCCGGCCGCTGCACCGGGGCTGCGGCTAAGGCACCATCGCCGCAGGTACGGCCGATCACGCACAATGGGTGGTCATGGCACTCAAGCTCTTCCGCTCCACCGAGTTCGCGCAATCACGCAATTTTTCGCCAGGACGCCAGCGCACGGCGATCCATCCGGTCTGGGTCGTCGTCCTGCTCAGCGTCTGGCTGGCACTGGCCGGCAACGCCGTGTTGTGGCAGTCGATCGCGCATCTGCCCGAATTGGGTACTGGCGCGGCCTGGTGGATGGCACTGCGCGTGGCGGTCCTGATCGCATCGGCCCACTGCGTCGTGCTGGGGCTGCTGATGTGGCGCCACACGCTCAAGACCGCCGCATGGGTGCTCATGGCGGCGACCGCCTTGACCAGCACCGTGCTGGGCAACACCGCAGAATTCGACCGCCTGCAGTGGCCACTGGCGATCGTGCTGCTCGTGCTGCTGCCCGGTGTCTGGCTTTGGCGCACCACCCTGCGGCGCCTGGCGCCATGGCAGAACCTGGTACAGGTGGCTGGCTTCGTGTCCGTCGCGTTGACCGTATTTGCATTCGCTTTGCTGTTCAGCTTCAAGGACCTCTCGGCGCTGTCGCGTGCACATGCCGAATTGCCGCAACTGGTCAGCCCCTATAGCGCCGCAGGTGGTGTCGCGGCGCTAGAAAAGCTGTTGCTGGTCCGCAAGCAGTGACGGTCGAAACTGGGTCGTGTCGAGTTCCACGCGCTCGTGGTTCAGGCCCAGGCGGGCGCAGGCCTTGTCGAAGCGTTGCCGGATCAACTCTGCCCACACGCCGTCGCCCTTCATGCGCGTCGTGAAATCGGCGTCGTAGTCGCGGCCACCGCGCATGTCGCGGATACGCGCCATCACACGGGCTGCGCGCTGCGGGTAATGCAGACCGAGCCATTGCTGGAACAGGGGATTGACCTCCCATGGCAGGCGCAAGACCGAGTAGAAAGCGCTGCGTGCACCGGCCGCCGCCGCCGCCTCGAGCACCTGCTCCATGTCCTCGTTGATGAACGGGATTTGCGGCGCCACGCTCACGCCCACCGGCACACCCGCTTGCGCCAGCGTCTGGATCGTACGCAGCCGGCGCTGCGGCGCCGCGGCACGCGGCTCGAGCCGGCGCGCCAGGGCGCCGTCGAGCGTGGTGATGGTCAGGTACACCGCAACCAGCCGCCTGCGCGCCATCGGCGCGATCAGGTCCAGGTCGCGCTCCACGCCACTGCCCTTGGTCACGATCGCAAACGGATGGTGGCAGCTGTGCAGCAGCTCGATCACGCTGCGCGTCACTTTCAACTCGCGCTCGACCGGCTGGTACGCATCGGTCGCCGAACCGATCACGATCTGGCGCGGCACATAACTGCGTGCCAGCAGTTCGCGCCGCAAGACCTGCGCCAGGTTGGGCTTGGCAATGATCCTGGTCTCGAAATCCAGGCCGGGCGACAGGTTCAGGTAACTGTGGGTCGGGCGCGCGTAACAATAGATGCAGCCATGTTCACAACCGCGGTACGGATTGAGACCGTAATCGAAATGGATGTCGGGGGACTGGTTGTGGCTGATCGCGCTGCGGGCGTCTTCATGCGTGACGCGGGTCGGCGTGCGGCCGGCGTCCGATGGCGGCGCCTGCTCCAGCGTTCCCCATCCATCGTCGAACGCGGCCCGCGCCTGGCTTTCGAACCGGTGCGCCATGCGGTCGGCAGCACCGCGGCCCTTGATGGCCTGCAGCGGGATCACAAATTCAGCCATGCCGCGAGCTCCCTGCCAAGGGGTTGCTGGCCGGTTCGGCGTTCAGCCGCTGCGGGGTTTGGATACTGTGCATAAACACAGTATAAAGAAATTCGCGTCGCCGTCAATCACCGACGCTGGAATCGCCGATGCTGGCCACGCCACCGTGGTCGCAGCGCGCGGGGCACGGGCCGCGCGCGAGTCGGTTAGGCGTATTCCGGCTGCGCGAGCCGGGCACGCGCTTCAAGATACTCGCGCCTGAGTTGCGCGACGAAGTCGGCCGCGCTCTGAACCCGGTTCACGCCGCCGATGCCCTGGCCGCAGCCCCAGATGTCTTTCCACGCCTTCTTGGCGTCGCCGCCGAAGTTCATCTTGCTGGGATCACTCTGCGGCAAATTGTCGGGGTCGAGCCCCGCGGCACGGATGCTGGGCGCCAGATAATTGCCATGCACCCCGGTGAACAGGTTGCTGTAGACGATATCGTCCGAGTTGCCGTCGACGATCGCCTGCTTGTAGGCGTCGGCGGCACGGGCCTCCTGCGTCGCAATGAAAGCCGAACCGATATAGGCAAAGTCTGCGCCCATGGCCTGTGCGGCCAGCACGCCGCTGCCGGTCGAGATCGAACCCGACAGCGCCACCGGTCCGTCGAACCACTGGCGTATTTCCTGGATCAGCGCGAACGGGCTCTTGACACCCGCGTGCCCGCCCGCCCCCGCTGCCACCGCAATCAGGCCGTCCGCGCCTTTTTCGATCGCCTTGTGCGCAAAGCGGTTGTTGATGATGTCATGCAACACCACGCCGCCGTAGCTGTGCGCGGCGGCGTTGATATCTTCCCTGGCACCCAGGCTGGTGATATAGATCGGCACCTTGTACTTGACACACATCTGCATGTCGTGGTCCAGGCGGTCGTTGCTCTTGTGCACGATCTGGTTGATGGCGAACGGTGCGGCGGGCCGCTCCGGATGGGCCTTGTCGTGGCTGGCCAGCGTCTCGGTGATCTCCGCCAGCCAGTCGTCGAGTTGAGATGCGGGACGCGCATTGAGCGACGGCATCGCGCCGACCACACCGGCGATGCATTGCGCAATCACCAGTTTGGGATTGCTGATGATGAACAGCGGCGACCCGATGATGGGCAGGGGCAACTTGTCGAGCGCAGGGGGCAGTCGTGACATGGATTGGATCGGGCTGCGTGGTCAGAAAGAGTCGATCGCCAGGGCGGTGACGCTGTCCGCGCCCTCGACGATGCTGTCGCGCAGGCCCGGCGCCTTGCACAGCAGGTGGTCGGCGTAGAAGCGCGCCGTGGTGATCTTGGCCTGCATGAAGGCGACGTCGGTGCCCAGTGCGACCTGCTCCTGTGCCACCAGCAGCGAGCGTGCCATCTGCCAGCCCGCCACCAGGTTGCCGGCCAGCATCAGGTACGGCACGCTGCCCGCGAACACGGCGTTGGGTGAAGCCTTGGTCTTGCCGGCCACGAAGTCGACCACGTCGACAAAGGCCTCGCGGGCCGCCTTCAGGCGCCTGGCCACCGCCATCGCCATCGGGGTGCCGCTCTGCAGCAGGTCTGCCTCGGTGAGCGCAATCTGAGCAGCGATCGCGCGCGCAGTCTGGCCGCCATCACGCGCGGTCTTGCGCCCGACCAGGTCATTGGCCTGGATCGCCGTGGTGCCTTCATAGATGGTCAGGATCCTGGCGTCGCGGTAATACTGGGCGGCGCCGGTTTCCTCTATGAAGCCCATGCCTCCATGCACCTGCACGCCCAGGCTGGTGACTTCCTGGCTCATCTCGGTGCTGTAACCCTTGACCAGCGGCACCAGGTATTCATAGAAGGCCTGGTTCTGCTTGCGCACGTCGGCGTCGGTGTGGTGGTGCGCGGCGTCGTAGGCGGCGGCCGCCACCGAGGCCATGGCGCGGCAACCCTCGGTATAGGCGCGCATGGTCATCAGCATGCGCTTGACATCGGGGTGGTGGATGATCGGGGCGCTGGCCGCTATCGAGCCGTCGACCGGCCGCGACTGCACCCGGTCCTTGGCGCAACGCACCGCCTTCTGGTAGGCGCGCTCGGCCACGGCGATACCCTGCACACCGACCGCGTACCGCGCCGCGTTCATCATGATGAACATGTATTCCAGGCCGCGGTTCTCCTGCCCCACGAGGTAACCGACGGCGCCACCGTGGTCTCCGTATTGCAGGACCGCGGTGGGCGAGGCCTTGATGCCCAGCTTGTGTTCGATGCTCACGCAAAATACATCGTTGCGCGCGCCACAGGACCCGTCCTGGTTGACCATGAACTTCGGGACCACGAACAGGCTGATGCCCTTGACGCCTTCGGGGGCGCCCACCACCCTGGCCAGCACGAGGTGCACGAT
>JANLQZ010000437.1:0-15364 GCA_031368125.1 Betaproteobacteria bacterium | reverse complement strand
GGACCCGCTGGACCTGGGCATGCCGGGTTACCGGCGCCGCACCAAGCCGATGGTGGTCGCGGTCAAGGGCATCACCTACACGCTGGGCATCGAGCTGATGCTGGCGGCCGACATCGTGGTGGCGGCGGACGATTGCCGCTTCTCCCAGCTCGAAGTCAAGCGCGGCATCATGGCCACGGGCGGAGCCACACTGCGCATGGCCGAGCGCGCCGGCCTGGGCAACGCCATGTTGCACCTGTTGACCGGCGACGAATTCGGCAGCAGCGAGGCCTTGCGCCTGAATTTCGTGCAAAAGGTGGTGCCCGCCGGCACGGAGCTGGCGCAGGCGCTGGAAATCGCGCGCACCATTGCGGCGCAGGCGCCGCTGGCCGTGGTCGCCACCCGGCAAAACGCGCTCAAGGCGATCGAGCACGGGCCACAGGTGGCAATGCACGATTTCATCGACGTGCAGCAGCGCCTGTCCAACAGCGAGGATGCCGCCGAGGGCGTGCGCTCCTTCGTGGAGAAGCGACCGGCGCGTTTTGCGGGCCGCTGAGCACGCGCTGCAGCGGTTGCGCACGGCCTGACGGTTCGGGGCACCGGTTGGCGGCCTGGTGCGGCTCTGACGCTGACGCTGGCCCTGGCCCTGGCCCGGGTCTGGAACTGGGTCGCCGCGGACTCGCGGCCAATTCAATTGCACACAATTGAATTGTGTAGTAAACTACCGCCATGCCAGCCTTGAAACCAGCCCCTGCCAACGATCCGGCGCTGATGCTCGACAACCAGCTGTGTTTTGCGCTGTATTCCGCCTCGCTGGCGATGACCAAGCTCTACAAGCCGTTGCTGGCGGCGCTGGGCCTGACTTATCCGCAATACCTCGTGATGCTGGTGTTGTGGGAACACGGCGCCGTCACGGTGTCCGAACTCGGCGCGCGCCTGTGCCTGGACTCCGGCACCCTGACGCCCTTGCTCAAGCGCATGGAGTCGGCCCAATTGCTGCAGCGTGCCCGCAGCACCGAGGATGAACGCCGGGTGCAGGTCACCCTGAGCGCGGCAGGCCGCAAACTGAAGGCGCGCGCGGCCCGGGTTCCCGGCTGCGTGGTGCGCGCCAGCGGTTGCCCGGTACCCGAACTGGTGTCGCTGACGCGCCAGGTCCGGGCCCTGCGCGACCAGCTGGCGGCGGTGCCGCACGGCAACACGGCCACGACATAGATCCACTTTTTTTCAACCCGCTTCGCGATGCGAGGCAGTCTTTCAAGGAAATACCATGGTTACCAAGGTCGAAAAAGTCGTCTACCAGGCGCACGCAAAATCCACCGGCGGGCGCGACGGCAGCACGCGGTCGTCCGACGGCCTGCTCGACGTCAAGCTCTCGGTTCCCAAGGAAATGGGTGGCGCCGGCGGCGGTGTCAATCCGGAGCAGTTGTTTGCCGCCGGTTACAGCGCGTGTTTCATCGGCGCCATGAAGTTCGCCGCCGGCATGCAGAAAGTGGCCTTGCCGGCCGATACCTCGATCGACGCCACGGTCGGAATCGGCCAGATTCCCGCCGGTTTCGGTATCGAGGTGCAGATGGTCGTCACGGTACCGGGCGTCGAGCGCGCAGTGGCACAAGCCATCGTCGACAAGGCGCACCAGGTCTGCCCGTATTCCAACGCGACGCGCGGCAATATCGAAGTCACGATCACACTGGCCTGAACGGCGCGAATGGCAACGGGCCAGCCTGGGCGCGTTCGGGCGTTGTCGTCCCGGAGGTGACCGGGCGTTGCCATCCGGGACCCACTGGTTGTCATCCCGGACTCGATCCGGGATCCATGGATTGCGGGTGCTGAAACGCCGGACCTGATCCGGGGCCGCAATGACAGCCCTTTGGACCCCGCCGGCCCCGCGGCCCGCATGTCAGCCCATGGTTGCGCGACCCCTGCCCCGTCGTTCACAGGGCGGTCCATGGCGCAGTGTCAGCGTCGTGGATTGCCAAATGCCCAATAATCTGGGTCCATGAGCGCCGCCGGGCCGTTCCCAAGGGCGAATTCCGCAATGCGCAGCATGGAGGATGCCTGATGAGCGCCATCCAATTCCTGGTTCGCAAGGACCAACTCCACCAGACCGAACTGCGTGAGTCGCCCGACGCGCCGCTCAAGGACGGGCAGGTCCGCGTTGCGATCGACAAGTTCGCGCTGACCTCGAACAACATCACCTACGCCGCCTTTGGCGATGCGATGAACTACTGGGATTTTTATCCGACCGGCGAGCCGGCCTGGGGCGCCATTCCGGTATGGGGTTTCGGTGACGTGCTGCAGTCGTCCGATCCGGGTGTGGCCGTCGCCGAGCGCCTGTACGGCTATTTTCCGATGGCCACCAGCGTGGTGCTCGAGCCGGTGCGGCTGTCGCCGGCCGGTTTCGCCGATGGGGCGCCCCACCGCGCATCCCTGCACGCGGTCTACAACCAGTACACGCGGTGTGCCAGCGACCCGTTCTACACCCGCGAGACCGAGGATGTACAGGCGCTGCTGCGGCCACTGTTCACCACCTCCTGGCTGATCGACGATTTCCTGTTCGACAACGCATGTTTTGGTGCCACGGCCGACCCGGCCGTTCCAGCCGTGTTGTTGCTGTCCAGCGCATCGAGCAAGACCGCCTACGGCACGGCGTTTGTGCTGGCGCAGCGCAGCGGCATCGAGGTGGTTGGCCTGACATCGGCGCCGAACCTGGACTTCTGTCGCAGCCTGGGCTGTTACCACCGCGTCCTGTCGTATGAACAACTCGACCAGGTCGCCGCGCACAGCCCCTGCCTCTACATCGACTTCGCCGGCAACGCCGAGCTGCGCCAGCGTATCCACAGCCGCTTCGCCAACCTCAAGTACAGCTGCTCCATCGGGGGCACCCATGTCGAGCAGCTCGGCAGCGCGAAGAACCTGCCCGGCCCCAAGGCCACGCTGTTTTTCGCGCCGGCGCAGATCAAGAAGCGCCAGGCCGACTGGGGCGGGGGCGTCCTGGGCCAGCGGCTGGTGCAGGCGTGGAAAGGTTTTGTGGGCAAGGTCAGTGACCCGGCAGCGCCGTGGCTGGAGGTGCGACAACATCGCGGCCCGGCCGCGGTTGCCCTCACCTACGAAGTTGTCCTGGCAGGGCGCGGCGACCCGCAACTGGGCCATCTGTTGTCACTGCGGCCATAGGATAGGCAAGGGTCAAACGCCGTCGCGGGCAGCGATGGCGTTTGCGTCCCGGTTCAGCTGCTCCAGCCGCCGCGGCGTTCCCGCGTCGGCCTGGTACCCTGGTTACAACCCGGCACCGTCTGCGTCCTGCGCGTCACAGGTGTCACACAGCGGTGGCGCGCGCGCCGCTTCAGTGCCGTGGGCTTGCCGTAGATGGCGTTGGGGTCGCTGGACTGGACGCACCTCTGCGCGACGGAGCTGGCGTTGGGCTGTGCAAAATTGACCAGGGCCGCCGAGTGCGTGAGAGGCAATCCGATGCACCCGCGTGAGGTCCCAAAAGATGTCCAATCCAGGCGCAAATCGCAGCCGGCGCGGGCGCATTGAATTGCCTCTCACGCTCTGAGCCCATGTTGAAGGTTTACCAGTTGAGCACCGCGTTCTGGCTGGTGTGCCCTTGCTCTTGGCATGTTCGTGCGCCACGATGAACGCGCCATGCACGGCGCTCCGGACGAGGTAGCATGTTTTTCTTGGCCGCCCGCTTTTTGGCGGCCTTGGCCGGGGCCAGGCGCAGCAGGCCTGCCCCTTGGTACAAACCCTAATGGCATTTAATTGGTTCTTTTTTACAATACCAATTGTTCAATGGCCGCACCGCTATCTTTTTCCGATCAAGACCCGCCTGCCGGGTTCGACTTCTCGCGCCTGCTGGCCATGTCGGCCTCGCGCGGGCATCTTCCGCTGTACCAGAAGATCAGCGCCAGCCTGCGCGCGGCGATCCGTTCCGGCGCGCTGCAGGCCGGCTCAGGTGTTCCGCCGGAGCGTGATCTGGCCGCGATGCTGGGCGTGTCGCGGGTCACGGTCCGGCGCGCGATCGAGGAGCTGGTCGGGGAAGGGCTGCTGCAGTCGCGCCAGGGTTCGGGCACCGTGGTTTCGGCGCGCGTGGTGCAACCGTTGTCGGCGCTGGGGAGTTTTTCCGAAGACATGGCGCGGCGCGGCCATGTGCCGGGCTCGCGCTGGATCTCGCGCGAGCTGGCTTATCCGTCGCCCGACGAAGTGCTGGCGCTGGGTCTTGGCGCCAGCGACCAGGTGATCCGTCTGGCCCGCGTGAGGACCGCCGATGGCGCGCCGATAGCGGTCGAACGTGCGTCGCTCGGCGCGCAGCTGCTGCGCGGCGAGCTCGACTTTGGCAACTCCCTGTACGAGGCCCTGCGCCGGCACGGCAATCTGCCCGAGCGCGCCTTCCAGCGCCTGCGCGCCGAGGTTGCCGGCGCCGCGGACGCGCAGCTGCTCGGCCTGCACCAGGGCGCTCCGGTGCTGGCGACCGAGCGGCGTTCGTTCACACTCGAAGGCCGTCCGGTGGAATTCACGCGGGCGGTCTACCGCGGCGACCGTTATGACTACGTGGTCGAACTGCGCACCGGCCCTTCCGGCGACATGCCGTCGGCAGCCGCGCCGAGCGGGGTCACTGCATGACATTGATGCGCGAGGAAACCCTGTCTTGTGGCGCCTGTGCCAACGCCTTTCTGGAGCGCGGGCTTGCCAGCGCGCTGGCGGCCGGGCAGACGCTGCGCCAGCGCGCGCTGCAACACGTCGAAGTGCTCGGGCGTGGCTCGTCCAGCCACGCCGGAACCGTGTTGCGTTATGCCTTTGCGGTGCAAGGGGGCTTGAGCGTGTCGGCGGTTATGCCGTCGGTGGCGGCCAACCAGGAGTCCCTGGCCCACTTGCGCAATGCGGCGCTGGTGGCGATTTCGCAGTCCGGCCAGAGCCCGGATCTGGTGCGTTACGCCGCTGCCGCACGCTCTGCCGGCGCCTACGTGGTCGGCTTGATCAACGTCGACGGCTCGCCGCTGGGCGCCACCTGCGACCAGGAGATCGCGTTGTGTGCCGGGTCTGAAAAAGCCGTGGCGGCGACCAAGAGCGTGGTCATGTCGGTACTGGCCGGGTTGGCGCTGGTGGCCGGTTTTCGCGGCGACGCAGCATTGACGGACGCGCTGCGCGAGTTACCGAAGCGGCTTGACGAGGCGGCGGGTTGTGACTGGTCGGCGCTGACGGCGGTACTGGCCGGTGCGCGCGCGGTCTATGTGGTTGGCCGCGGGGCGGACCTCGGTATTGCCAAGGAGCTGGCACTCAAGGTCGCCGAGGCCGTGGGAATTCCGGCCTTGGCATTCAGCAGCGCCGAGTTTCTGCACGGGCCGCTGGCTGCGGTGTCGGCACAGACGCCGGTGCTCGGTGTGGCCAGCGAAGCGCAGGCGCTGGCGAGCGTGCTGATCGCCCTCGAGCGCGCGCGCGAGCAAGGCGCGCCGACTCTGCTCGCGCACGGATTTACGGCGGCGTCCGGTGTTCCGAGCGCGCAACTGCCACTGCCGCCGATGCGGGGCACACTGGCCGACGTGGTGTTGGCGCTGGTGCCGGGTTACCTGGCGATAGAAGCGGCGGCGATGGCCGCGGGACGCAACCCCGACCGGCCGCGCGGCTTGTCCAAGGTGACCGAGACGCTGTGATGGAACAAGGCATCTATTGCCCCGCGCTTTTTGACGGCACACGCCTGCGCCACGACGTGCTGTTGCGCCTGCACGCGGGGCGGGTCGCGGCCGTGGTCGAGCATTGCGGCGCCAGCGAAAGAGAGCACTTTCTGCAGTTGCCGGGCGGCAGCACGATTGCGCCGGGCCTGATCGACATCCAGCTCAACGGCGGCGGTGGCGTGCTCTTCAACGACGACCCCACGCTGCAGACCATCGCGGTGATGGCGCAGGCGCATCGCCTGCGGGGAACTACGGCTTTTCTGCCCACGTTGATCACCGATACACGAGAACAGATGCGCCTGGCCGTCGACGCCGCGCGCGCGGCCTGCCAGGCCGTGCCGGGCGTGCTGGGCATACATTTGGAAGGCCCGTTCCTGCATCCGGCACGCCGGGGAATCCACCGCGCCGACCGGATCGCCAACTTCGGCTCCCTCGATCTGGACGCCGCGGCCGACCTGCAATTGATGACCGCGCTGGGCGACGCCGGCCGCACGCTGGTCACCCTGGCGCCGGAGTGCGTGCCGGCCGGAACCGTGCGGGCCTTGCATGAACGCGGTGCACTGGTGTTTGCCGGGCACACCGAGGCCAGCTACGAGCAGGTGCAATCGGCCCTGACCGAGGGCCTGGCGGGCTTCACCCATTTGTTCAATGCCATGTCGCAGCTCGGGCCGCGCACGCCCGGCGCCGTGGGCGCTGCCTTGCTGGCACCGCAGGCGTATGCCGGCTTGATTCTCGATGGCCACCATGTCGCGAGCGGCAGTGTCGCGGTGTTGCGCGCGGCACGTGGCATGGAGCGCGTCATCCTGGTCTCCGACGCCATGGCCTGTATCGGCACCACGGCAACCGGGTTCATGCTGCAGGGCCAGCGCATCCGCGTCGACGCCGGCCGATGTATCGACGCCGCCGGCACCCTGGCCGGTGCGGCGATCACGCTGGCCGATGCCGTGCGTATCGGCGTCAGCCAGTACGGGTTGCAGCCCGAGCAGGCGCTGGCCAGCGCGACGCGTATTCCGGCCGAACTGCTGGGCCTGTCGGGCAGCTACGGCGTGCTGCAGGTCGGCGCACGAGCCGACGCCGTGGTGCTGGACGCGCAGTGGCGGCCCATCGCGGTGATGCAAGACGGCAGCTGGGTGCGGCCGTTGGAGCGGATGTCATGCGCCGCGCCGGGCCGCCCCCAAGCGAGCTCGCACCGCAGCTCGCAGAGCGAAGGCTCCCCAGTGGGCGCGGTGCCGGACTTGGGGGGGGAACACATGAGTGCGCCGCTGTGTCTGTCGCTGCGCGCGGCCCGGCGCACCAGCAGCGACCCGGCGCAATGGCACATGGCCGCGCGACAGACGATTGTTGCCCACCGCGACCAGGTCAATCGCCCCGGCGGTTACTGGGTGCTGCATCCGCGTCGTGCCTGGCTCCCGGGAGTGCACCACTTCAGCGTCCCGGCGTGCGCCGACATGCGCGTGCTGATGGCCTCGGACGGCTTTTACCGCCTGGCCGACCTGTACGCGGAATTCAGCGACGAGCAGCTGGTGCAGCGGGCGTTTGCGCAGGGGCTGGCGCCGATGGTCGAACATCTGCGCGCGATCGAGCGTTCCGACCCAGACTGCGACCGGTTCGCGCGCATCAAGGTTGCCGACGACGCCACCTGCCTGCTGGCGGAAGTACTTGCCTGCGCGGAGGTTGCCTTGTGAACACGAGCACGCTCGGTCTGGGCATCGACGCCGGCGGCACCCGCACCAGCTGGGCGCTGGCCGACGCTGCCGGTCGCGTGCTGGCCAAGGGCAGCGTGGCCGGATTGACGGCTTTGATGATGGGCAATGACGCCGGCCGTGTGCAGACCGCCGCCGCATTACGCGAACTGGCGCGCGACGCACTCGCTGCTGGCCCCGGCACGCCCGCGCGCGTGCTCGCCGGCTTCACCGGATATTCGGACGCCGCGCCCTTGCGCGTTCGGCTGGAGGCGCTGATTGCCGACGCCTTCGGCCTGCCGGTCGAGCGGGTCCGGGTGGTTGGCGATATCGCGCTGGCCTACCTCGACTCCTTCGCGCCGGGCGAGGGTTTCCTGGTGTACGCCGGCACCGGATCCATCGCCGCCTACATCGATGTGAACGGACAGATGCATCGGGTTGGCGGGCGTGGCAGTCTGCTGGACGACGGCGGATCCGGCTACTGGATCGTGCGCGAAGCCATGCGGCATATCTGGCGCGAGGAAGACGAGCGCCCGGGGAGCTGGCGCGACTGCGCGCTGGCGGTTAGCGTGTTCGGGCGCATCGGCGGCAGCGAATGGGCGCGCTCGCGCGACTTCTTCTACCAGAGCACGCGCGGCCAGATCGGCGAGTTGGCACTGGTCGTGGCCACCGCCGCCGACCGGGACGCGGCAGCCCGTGAAATCCTGCGTCAGGCCGGCATCGAACTGGCGCGCCTGGCCCAGGTGTTGGCGCGGCGCTTCGGCGCGCGACCGGTCGCGGTGGCGGGGCGCGTGTTGCAGTTGCACCCCGCGATCGAACAGAGCATGCGTGATGCCATCGGCAGTACGACACCACTGCGCCTGGTCACGCTGCAGGCGCACGATACCGCGGCCCGCCTGGCGGCGCGCAACGACCCGATGCTGCAATTGCTCTCGGACGCTGAACCATCCACCATTACCATCACCACCACTCGGACCCCGCCATGAAAATGACCATGATCCGGTGTTCGTAGAGTATTTCCCCCACCCACCCCCACATCAAGGAGCGCACCATGAAAACCACCCTTCGTACCCTGGGCCTGGCCCTTGCCGGCTGTGCCAGCACCCTGAGTCTTGCCGCCGACCTCACGTTCTGGAGCTGGCGCGTGGAAGACAAGGCCTTCTACGACATGATCGCCAAGGAGTACAAGGCCGTCAGCGGCGACGACGTCAAGTTCTCCCCTTACAAGAACACCGAATACGCGGCCGTCCTGTCGGCCGCGCTGGCAGCTGGCAGCGGGCCCGACATCATCCACACGCGTGCCTATGGTGGCCTGGCCGCGCTGGCCGACGCCGACTACCTGGTACCGGTCAACAAGGGCAACGTTCCCAATCTCGCGCCGTTCGGCGACGGTGTGATGCTGGGCGCCATCGGCCGGAAACCGCCGCACGACAAGAGCGCCTACGGCGTTCCGTTCGCCACCCAGTCGTTGGGAATCTTCTACAACAAGCAGGTGCTGGCGGGCGCCGGCATCACCACCCAGCCCAAGACCTGGGAAGAGTTCAAGAACGTCTGCAAGGCGCTCAAGGAAAAGAAGATCGCCTGTCTGGCCAACGGCTCCAAGGAGGCCCCGATCCTGGAGCAGATGTTCGGCGTCGTCGGCCCCAACTTCTATGGCGGCACCGCGTATTTCAACGGCCTGATGTCGGGCAGCAAGAACTTCAACGACCCCGGCTTCATCCGGGCGATCGAAGAAGTGGTGGCGCTCAAGGACTACATGCCGCAGAACCAGATGGGGGTGGGCGAGAACGAGAGCCGCACGCTGTTCGCGGCCGGCGGGGCAGCGTACTACATGACTGGCACCTGGAACATCGACACCATCAAGGATTTGAACCCGAAGGCCGACTTCGACATCATGCCGGCACCCCCGCTGGTGGCCGGCGGCCCGACCTATGTCGCCACCTTCGCGGACGGCACCTACGCCGTCAACGCCAAGTCGCCCAAGCGCGAGGCGGCGCTGAAGTTCCTGAACTACCTGGCGAGCAAGGATTTTGGCCAGAAATTCACCCACGAATTGCGCCAGACATCGGCCGTGCCGGGCGTCAAGGCGACCGATCCGCTGCTGCTGTCGTTCGGCGAGCAGACCGCCAAGAACGGCACGCCGTTCCTGATGCTGGTGGGCTTTCGCTACCAGAACCCGAACGGTTCGGTGATGTTGCGCGACGGCATACAGAAGGTAATGCAGGGGCAGGGCACACCGGCCTCCCTGGCGGCCGAAATCCAGGCCGGCCTGGCGACTTGGCACAAGCCGTTCCAGAAGTAGCAAGAGGGCCGCGCCGTGATTGCCCGCAGGACCGTCTGGATCGCGTTGTTCACGGCGCCCGCCATCGTCATGATGGCGGGGTTCATGGTGTGGCCGGCCGTGTCGGCGCTGGGTTACAGCCTGTACGACTGGAACGCCTTCACGCGCGCCGAGTTCGTCGGGCTCAAGCACTTCCTGCGCCTGGCCGAACCGCCCTACCGTGGCGAGTTCCTGACCGCGCTGGGACACAACACGATCACCTTCCTGGCGGTGTTGACGCTGCAAAACGGCCTGGCGCTGTTGCTGGCGTTCGGCCTGTACCGCAGGCCGCGCGGATTCGCGTTTTTTCGCGGTACCGTGTTCCTGCCGGTGATCCTGTCGCTGGTGATCACCGGCTACCTGTGGCAGCTGTTCCTGCATCCGCTGTTCGGGCCGCTGACAAAGCTCGCGATGGGCACCTTCAACCTGGACGAGTTCGCGCCGCTGGGCGACACCCGGCTGGCGCTGGCCACGGCGATCGTGATCTCGATCTGGCGCAACGTCGGTTTCCCGACGCTGGTATTCCTGGCCGGCATGAACGCCATCTCGGACGAGATCTACAAGGCGGCCGCGCTCGACGGCGCAAGCGACTGGCAGACCTTCACACGCATCACGCTGCCCAACCTCGGGCCGTCGTTCACCATCGTGGTGATCCTGTCGTTCATCGGGGCGTTCGAATGGTTCGAGTTGCCGTTCGTCATCGGCGGCTCCACCGGCAACCCGGGCAACTCCCTCGATACCTTGGCGCTGATGTTCTACCGTCTTTCGTTTGGCGACAGCGCGACGCCCGTCACGGATATCGGGCTCGGCGCCGCAGTGAGTGTGGTGCTGTTCGTCATTGTCCTGATCGGCTCCAAGTTCGGCGCCGACTTCCTGCGCAAACGCGAGGTGCAGGAATGAGCGCCATCGCGAAGAAGCACACGCCGCTGACGGTGTTGCTGATGGGGCTGCTGATCCTCAACACCATCGGCGTCGTGGCGCCGCTACTGGTGGCGCTGATCTCGTCGTTCAAATCCACCGCGGAGATCATGAACAATCCGTTCGGGTTGCCGCAGTCCCTGAGTCTGGCGAATTTCGAGAAAGTACTGGGCGAAGGCAATTTCGGCGTCTATTTCCGCAACTCGGTGCTGGTCACCGCCGGGTCGGAAGCGATCATCCTGAGCCTGTCGGCGATGGCCGGTTACGCGCTGGGGCGCTACCGGTTCCGCCTCAACGGGGTGCTGTACACGCTGATCCTGATGGGGTTGATGATCCCGGCCAAGCTGCTGCTGGTGCCGCTGTTCCTGCAGCTCAAGCAGATGGGCCTGCTCGACAGCCTTTGGGGGCTGATCCTGGTCTACGCGGCGGGTGGCATTCCGGCCGGTGTATTCATCATGACCGGATTCTTCCGCGCGCTGCCCAATGCGCTGGAAGCGGCGGCGCGTATCGATGGCGCAAGCGAATGGACCATCTTCCACCGCATCATGCTGCCGCTGGTGCGGCCGCAGCTGGCGATCGTGGCGATCTACACCTCGATCCCGATCTGGAACGACTTCCTGCTGCCGATCGTGTTCATTTCCAGCGCCAACCTCAAGACCATGCCGCAGGGCCTGTCGGTGTTTTTCGGCGAACATGCCGTCAACATGGGCGCCCTGTTCGCCGGCCTCACCATCTCGGCGCTGCCGCTGGTGGCGCTGTACCTGGTGCTGTCAGAGCAGTTCATCAAGGGCCTGACCGCGGGCGCCGTCAAGGGCTGACATGACCAGCAACACCGAAACACCCAATCCACTGCATACCGACCTGGACCGTTACCCGGTCGAACAACTGGTCGATGTCCTGGTCGACGACCAGCTCAACGCCGTCAACGCGGTGCGCGCCAGCAGCGCCGCTCTGGCAGCCGCGGTGCGCGCCGCGGTGCCGCGCCTGGCCGCAGGTGGCCGCCTGATCTACGTCGGCGCCGGCACCTCGGGCCGCCTGGGTCTGCAGGACTCGGTCGAGCTGTACCCGACCTTCTCCTGGCCACCCGAACGCGCCCTCGCCTTGCTGGCCGGTGGCGCCAGCGCCGTCACGGGGGCGGTGGAAGGGGCGGAGGACGACTTCGAGCAGGGTGCGGCCGACCTGCTCGCCGTGGCACCCAGGCCCAACGACGTGGTGCTGGCGGTAGCCGCCTCCGGCCGAACGCCTTACGTGCTCGGCGCCATGCGCAGCGCACGCGCCGCCGGCGCGCTGGTGGTCGGCCTGGCCAACAACCCGGACAGCCCGGTGGCCAACGAGGCCGACATCGGCGTCACGTTAAACACCGGATCCGAGGTAATTTCGGGCAGTACCCGGCTCAAGGCCGGTACGGCGCAGAAGATTGCGCTCAACAGTTTTTCCAGCGCAGTCATGGTGGGCCTGAACAAGGTCTACCGCAACCTGATGGTCGACCTGCGCCCGACCAACGCCAAGCTGCGCCGTCGCTCGATCGACCTCACCATGCGCGCCACCGGAGCCGGCGAAGACCAGGCACGCCAGACACTGGACGCGTGTGGCTTCCAGATCAAGACGGCCATCGTCGCGCTCAGGCGCCAGATCGATGCAGCATCGGCCGAGGCGCTTCTCGCCAAGTTCGATGGCAGCGTACGCCGGGCAATCGAAGAATGACCCGGACCAACACGGAACACAGTCATGCAAGCACTCAAGATTCGCAACGTCGCCAAGAGTTTTGGCGCAACCCCGATCCTCAAGGACATCAACATCGAGATCGATCCCGGCGAGTTCCTGATCCTGGTGGGGCCGTCGGGCTGCGGCAAGTCGACCCTGCTCAACTGCCTGGCCGGGCTAGAGGAGGTCTCCAGCGGCGAGATCTGGATGGGTGAGCGCATGGTCAACGCGGTCTCGCCCAAGGACCGCGACATCGCCATGGTGTTCCAGAGTTATGCGCTGTATCCCAACATGGATGTGCGCGGCAACATCTCGTTCGGCATGGAGATGCGTCGCGTGCCCAAAGCCGAGCAGGACGCCAAGATCACCGAAGTGGCGCGCATGCTGCAGATGGAGCATCTGCTCGACCGCAAGCCGGGGCAGCTCTCCGGCGGGCAGCGCCAGCGCGTGGCGTTGGGGCGCGCGCTGGCGCGCAACCCCAGCATGTTCCTGTTCGACGAGCCCTTGTCCAATCTCGATGCCAAGTTGCGTGTCGAGATGCGCGCCGAGATCAAGCTGTTGCACCAGCGCACCCGCATCACCTCGGTCTACGTCACGCACGACCAGATCGAGGCGATGACACTGGGCACCCGGATCGCCATCATGAAGGACGGCGTGATCCAGCAGTTCGGCACACCGCAGGACCTGTACCGGCGCCCGGCCAACCTGTTCGTGGCCGGGTTCATCGGCAGTCCGTCGATGAACTTCATTCCTGTGACGGTCCGGCGCCAGGGTGCGGCATTTTGCGCCGAGTTGGGAAGCGGCGACGCCAGCCTGGTTCTGAACCTGCCAACGGGCGACGCACTTCGGCCCTACCTGGACCGGGAGGTGACGCTGGGCCTGCGGCCCGAGGCGATCAGTATCGCCCTGCCAGGCGGCGATCAGTTGCCATGCCGGGTCGAACTGGTCGAGCCGACCGGGCCGGATACCTTGCTGCTGGTGCGGGTCAACAATGTCAACCTGGTCGCCAGGGTGGCGCCGCAGGACGAGCGCGCGCCGGGCGAGATCGCCGCGTTGTCCTTCGACGTCGACAAGGTGGTGTTGTTCGACACCCGGACCGGACAGCGCATCGCCGGGTTGACGCAATGAGCCGCCGGGCCGCTTCCAAGGCGCATGGCACCGCGGCGCCTTGTGCGGGGGTTGGCTTGTGAGCCGTCAAGTGATCCCTGAATTTCTCCTGCGCCGCGGCCTTGTCGTCTCCTGCCAGGCGCGCGCCGACAATCCACTGCACGGAGCCGTTTTCATGAGCGTCATGGCGCGCGCCGCCGGGCAGGGCGGCGCGATCGCGATCCGCGCCAATGGCGCTGCCGACATCGCCGCGATCCGCGCGGCCGCGGGCTTGCCGGTGATCGGCATCGCCAAGCGCAGGAGCGCTGGCTTCGACGTCGAGATCACGCCCGGTCTTGCCGATGCGCGGAGAATCGCCGCCGCGGGCGCGGCGATGATCGCGATCGATGCCACCGACCGCGCGCGCGACGGCGAGACCTTGGCGGACTTGATTGCCGGCATCACGCGGGAACTCGCGCTGCCAATCATGGCGGATGTCGCCACGCTCGCCGAAGGCGAGGCGGCCGCGGCAATGGGTTGTGCCGTCGTGGCGACGACCCTGTCCGGCTATACGCCGAATTCGCCGCGACTGGACGGTCCGGATTTCGATTTGCTCGCGCAGCTGGTGGCGCGAATAAGCGTTCCCGTGATTGCCGAGGGACGCTTCACGAATCCGGATGAACTCACCCGCGCCTTTGCGATCGGCGCCCGTGCGGTCGTGGTTGGCACGGCGATCACCAATCCGCGCGAGATCACGCGGCGTTTTGCGGCCGCAGTGCCCGTCGCATGAGCGCCGCGCCGGGCCGCCCCAAGCAAGCTCGCGCCGCAGTGCGAAGCACGAAGGTACACCAGTGACCCTGGCGCTGGGTATCGATGCGGGTGCGTCGAGCACACGCTGGCGGCTAGAGCAGGCCGATGGCCAAATCGTCGCGGAAGGCCGCGGCGCGCCGATCACCGGACATCTCTTCACGCCCGAAGCGCAGGGTGCCGCGAGCGCGGCCATCGTCGCGATCGGGATCGAAGTGGCGCGACATGGCAAGCCCGATTTCGTTGTGGCCGGCGTGACCGGTCTAAGCATCGACAGCGACCCCGCGAAGTTGCTGCAGCATGCCTTCGCCCAGGCCCTTGACGTGCCGGTTGAGCGCGTGGCAGTGCAGGACGACCTGCGCATCGCCTATCTCGGCGCCTTCGCCCCGGGTGATGGGATCCTGGTCTATGCCGGCACGGGATCGATCGCCTACCACCTCACATCCGATGAGAAGGTCGAACGGGCGGGCGGGCATGGGTTCCTGATCGACGATGCCGGAGGTGGGTTCTGGATCGGACACCAGGCGCTGCGCGCCCTGCTGCGTCGACGCGACGAGCGGCGTGTTGCCACTTCGCTCGATCGCTCCTTGCTGGCGGCGATCGGCGCCGGGGATTGGCCAAGTATTCGCGCGTTCACCTATGGCGGCGGTCGGCAGGCGGTGGCGTCGCTGGCGCGCGTGGTCGGCGATGCGGCAAGTCTTGGCGATGGCGAGGCGGCACTGCTGCTCTGCCTCGCCGGCGGCGAACTGGCACGTATCTGCCAGGCATTGATCGATCGTCTCGGGCTGTTCCCGATCGCGCTTGCTGGCGGTGTGGCACGCGGTGCGCCTCTCTTGATGGACGGATTGCAACGCGAGCTTGGATCGGGCGTCGTCGTGCGCCTGCACCCGGCCGAGCAGGTCGCGACTGCGGCCACGCTCGCGCGAATGGCGACGTCATCGGCGTGATGCTCGCGACGGCGCAACGTGCGCCAAGTCGACGAGTGCGGCACAAGTTTGCCCCGGTGCTGGCGGTGCACACCTCCTGTTGACCCGCTGCCGCACCAGATCACCACAGTCCATGAGCGCCGCCGGGCCGTTCCCAAGGGCGAATTCCGCAATGCGCAGCATGGAGGATGCCTGATGAGCGCCGCCGGGCCGTTCCCAAGGGCGAATTCCGCAATGCGCAGCATGGAGGATGCCTGATGAGCGCCGCCGGGC
>JANLQZ010000429.1:0-2817 GCA_031368125.1 Betaproteobacteria bacterium | reverse complement strand
CGCGGCACGCGCGGCGTGCATTCGCTGATCTCCTATTCGCTCTACAGCATCATCCCGACGCTGATCGAGGTCACGCTGGTGCTCACGCTGCTGGCGGTCAAGTTCGACGTCTGGTTTGCCTGGATCACGATCATCGCGCTGGTGTTCTACGTCACCTATACCGTGACCGTGACGCAGTGGCGCACCAAGTTCCGGATCCAGATGAACGAGCTCGACTCGAATGCGCACAGCCGGGCCATCGATTCGCTGCTCAACTACGAGACCGTCAAGTACTTCAACAACGAGGAATTCGAGGCCAGGCGCTACGACGAAAACCTGGAGCGTTACCGCCGGGCCGCGGTCAAGAGCCAGAGCACGCTGAGCATGCTCAACACCGGGCAGCAGCTGATCATCGCCATCAGCCTGGTCGCGATGCTGTACCGCGCGACTCAGGGCGTGGTCGAGGGCCGCATGACGCTGGGAGACCTCGTGATGGTCAATGCCTTCATGATCCAGCTCTACATTCCGCTCGGTTTTCTGGGCACCTTGTACCGCGAAATCAAGCAGAGCCTGACCGACCTGGACAAGATGTTCCGGCTGATGGAGAAGGAGCGCGAGATCGCCGACAGCCCCGGCGCGGTGCCGCTGCGCATCGAGGGCTCGCCGACGGTGCGCTTCGAACACGTGAGTTTTGCCTACGACAGCGGCAAGGCGGACGCCGCGGTGGCGCGGCCGATCCTGCAGGACGTCACGTTCGAGATCCCGGCCGGCAAGACGGTGGCCGTGGTGGGGCCATCGGGGGCCGGCAAGTCGACGCTGTCGCGCCTGCTGTTCCGCTTCTACGACGTGCAGCAGGGCCGCATCACGATCGCGGGGCAGGACATCCGCGCCGTCACGCAGACCAGCGTGCGCCGCGCCATCGGCATCGTGCCGCAGGACACGGTGCTCTTCAACGACACGATCGAATACAACATCGCCTACGGCAGCCCGGGCGCAAGCCATGCGCAAGTGGAAGAGGCGGCCAGGGCGGCAAGAATCCACGACTTCATCGCCAGCACACCCGCCGGTTATGGCGCCACGGTCGGCGAGCGCGGCCTGAAGCTCTCGGGTGGCGAGAAGCAGCGCGTGGCGATTGCGCGCACGCTGCTCAAGAACCCGCCGATACTGATCTTCGACGAAGCCACCAGTGCACTCGATTCGGCCAACGAGCGTGCGATCCAGTCAGAGCTGCAAAGCGTGGCGCAGAACAAGACCACGCTCGTCATTGCGCACCGGCTGTCGACCGTGGTGGACGCCCACGAGATCCTGGTGATGGACGCCGGGCGGATCGTGGAGCGCGGCGCGCACGCACAATTGCTGGCGGCGGACGGTCGATACGCGCAGATGTGGGCGTTGCAGCAGTCGGCCGAGTAGGGCGGCCTTGGCCATAACATTTCGGCGATGGCCCGGACTGCGCGAAATGGGGCCGCCGAAGTGTCTCTGGGCGGCGCGTTGCGAACGGGCCTTCGCTGCCCCAGGGTTGCGGCCCAGCAGATCAGCCGTCGGCCACCTCGGCAAACACCTGGGCAGCGGACAACGTCAATGCGACGCTGGCCAGTTCAACTGCCTCGCCACGGGCAAAGGGATGCAGGACCCACAATCCGTCGGCGCCTTTGCGGTAGCAGTCGGTGACGCGGGTATCCAGATCGACCAGCAGGTATTCCTCGAGGCTTGGCAGCGTGCGGTAGTGACCGAACTTCAGCCCGCGGTCGTAGGCCGCAGTGGTTGGCGAGAGTACTTCCACGATGAGCTTGGGTTCAGTCTTGACCATGGCGCTGGCCTGGTCCAGCGCGCTGCAGGTGACCAGCAGGTCGGGGTAGAAATAGCTGTTGGCGGCCACCACATGCAGCCGCATGTCGCTCATGTAGGTGCGGCAGGCGCTGCCGCTGAGGTGTTGGCGCAGGGTGATGTACAGGTTGCCGGCAACAGTGACGTGGCGGTCTTCCGCTCCGGCCATGGCAAATACCTCGCCGTCGACAAATTCATGGCGTTCGGGTTGCGTGGCCTCCCAGGTCAGGTAGTCGGCGGCGGAAAAAATGGGGGTCTGTGCGGCGCGTCCCATGGATCAGTCCTTGTTGGTACGGAATTGTTCCATTATGGAGGCGCCGCCAGGGACATGCCAGAGGCTGTCCGCGCCGCGAATCGCTGCCACTGCTCCCCGATACGCACGGCCTGGTGCAGCCACTTGCCGCAGTCGTTGGGTTTGGACACCGCCAGCCAGGCAGACGTGGTTCGGGCTACCGCGAACCGGGAGCCTCTGCTCAGGGACTGAACAGGAAGTTCATCACGTCGCCATCCTTGACCACATAGTCCTTGCCTTCGGAGCGCATCTTGCCGGCGTCCTTGGCGCCCTGTTCGCCCTTGAACGCGATGAAGTCGTCGAAGGCGATGGTCTGGGCCCGGATATAACCTTTCTCGAAATCGGTGTGGATCACGCCCGCCGCCTGCGGACCGGTGTCGCCGACGTGGATCGTCCAGGCCCGCACTTCTTTCACGCCGGCAGTGAAATAGGTCTGCAGGCCCAGCAGCTTGTAGGCCGAACGGATCAGCCGGTTCAGGCCCGGCTCGGTCTGGCCGAGCTCGGCCAGGAACATCTGGCGGTCTTCGTCACTCATGTCGGCCATCTCGGCCTCGATCTTGGCGCAGATGGCGACTACCGGTGCATTCTGGGCCTTCGCATACTCTGACAGACGATCCAGCAGGGGGTTGTTGGCGAAACCGTCCTCGGCCACGTTGGCCACGAACATGGCTGGCTTGGCGGTTATCAGGCAAAACGGCTTGAGCACGACCAACTCTTCC